>NZ_JBQHUP010000042.1:0-21898 GCF_052065175.1 Dysosmobacter sp. HCP28S3_G4
CTACGATTCCACGATCCAGCTTCCCTCGTTCAAGCATCTTTCATCACCCATGCTTATTTTACCATATAAATGCGAAAAAGCCCAGCTATGCTCGACTTTTTCGACAGGCTGGAGGGAGACCGGACGAGAAGTCCGGTCTCCCTTTTTGCATTTTTTACGTTGCGGCGTCTCCGCTGTGGGCCAGCCTCCACCGCAGGCCTGAATACCGCCGCTGGCGGCGGTCGTTCTCCGCCATGGAGCGGATGGCCGCGTCGTCTCCCACCAGGATCAGCAGCTCCCGGGCACGGGTCAGGGCGGTGTACAGCACGCCCCGCACCATCAAAGACGGGGCGGAGGGCATCAAGGCCAGCACCACCGCCCGGTACTCGCTTCCCTGGGCCTTGTGGATGGTCTGGGCATAGGCCAGATCCACCTCGCTGAGCATCTCCTGGGTATAGGTGGCGGTGCGGTCCTCAAAGCAGACGGTGAGCCACTCCCCGGAAGGGTCGATGTCCACGATCCGTCCCACGTCGCCGTTGAACATACCGGTGCCCACGGTGCCGTCGGACTTCTCCCACACCACGTCGTAGTCGTTTTTCGTCTGCATGATGCGGTCCCCGGCCCGGAACAGCCGCTCGCCCCACTGGACCTCCCGCTTGCCGTCCGCCGCCGGATTCAGCGCCGCCTGTAAGAGGCGGTTCAGGTTGATGGTGCCCGCCGGGCCCTTCCGGGTGGGGGTCAGCACCTGGATCTGATCCGCGGGGATACCCATGTTCTCCGGCAGACGGGTCCGGCACAGCTCCACCACCGTGGAGACCGCCCGCTGGGCGTCCCGGCGGCAGAGGAAGAAGAAATCCCCCTGATTGTTGGCCAGCAGGGGCGGCTGGCCCAGGTTCACCGCATGGGCGTTGCGGATGATGGCGGACTGCTCCGCCTGCCGGAACACCTCCCGGAGGAACACGGTCTCGATGCGGCCGGAGCGGATCAGGTCGGAGAACACGTTCCCCGCCCCCACGGAGGGGAGCTGATCGGCGTCGCCCACCATAATGAGCCGGGTGCCGGGCCGCAGGGCCCGCAGCAGGGCGGCGAACAGCTCCACATCCACCATGGACATCTCGTCCAGGATCACGGCGTCCGCCTCCAGCGGCTCCTTTTCGCCCTTGGTGAACGTCACCATGTGGGCGGATTCGTTCCAGCTCATGCCCAGCAGCCGGTGGATGGTCTGGGCCTCCTCGCCGGTGAGTTCGCTCATGCGCTTGGCGGCCCGTCCTGTGGGCGCCGCCAGCAGAATGTCCAGGCCCATTTTCTGAAACAGGGCCACGATGCCCCGGACGGTGGTGGTCTTGCCGGTGCCGGGGCCGCCGGTGAGGATCAGCACGCCCTGCCGGGCCGCCGTCTCCACCGCCTGCCGCTGCTGGGGCGCGTATGTAATGCCCTGCTCCCGCTGGATCTCCTCCACCGTCCGCTCCGCCTGACAGCTCTGATCCGGCTCCGCCGCCAGCAGCAGGTCCAGCTTGGCCCGGATGTAGGTCTCCGCCTCCCACAGGCGGCGGAGATAGCAGGCCTCCACGTTGGCCACTGGCTCACAGACCACGGCGCCCCGCTCCGTCAGGGCGTCCAGGGCGCGTTCGATGTAGTCCGGCTCGCAGTCCAGCAGCTGGGCCGTGGCGGCGATGAGCTTTCCACGGGGCAGGAACACATGGCCGTTGCGCTCGTTGTGGGACAGCTCGAAGGTCACCGCCGCCTCCATGCGGCAGTTGCTGTCGGCGGCCATGCCCATGGACATGGCGATCTCGTCGGCGGTGGAGAACTCTACCCCGCAGGCGTCGCCGCTGAGGAGGTAGGGGTTGTTCCGCACCGCCTCCAGCGCGCCGTCGCCGTACTGCTGCCGGAGGTTCATGGCCAGCACCGGCGGCAGCTCGTATTGGGCCAGGAAGGCCATCAGCCGCCGCAGGCCCATGTGCTGGCGGAAGCTGGCGGAGATCTCCTGGGCCTTCCGGGCGGTGATGCCCTTCAGAAGGCTCAGCTTCTCCGGCTCCGATTCCAGCACCTCCAGCGCGTCCCGGCCGAACCGTTCCACGATGCGCTGGGCGGTGGAGGGGCCCACGCCCTTGATGATGCCGGAGCCCAGGTAGCTGATGATCTCCTCCTCGTCCTCCGGCAGCCGCCGCTCGATCTCCACGGCCCGGAGCTGCTCCCCGTGCTGGGGATGCTGCTCCCACACGCCGTCCACCGCCAGACGCTCTCCCGGCGCCACGCAGGGGATGCAGCCCACCACAGTGACGACCTCCCCGTCCTCCGTCACCAGACGCAGGATGGTGTAGCCGTTCTCCGGATTTTGAAAAATCAGGCTGTGGACCGTGCCCTCTGTTGTGAAAAGCTCCTCCATGGTATCTCCTCTGTTATCTCTCTGATGTTCCGCTATGTACCTCCAGGACCACGCCGTCGTACCGCCGGCAGAAGTACTCCGCCAGCTCCCGGCTCTCCTCTGTCAGCCCCCGGTCCTCCAGGACGATGGCCGCACCGGGCACCTGCCGCCGCAGCCGCAGAAGATCCCGCAGGTCCGCCTCCATGGCCGGGGCGTCGCCCTCCACCGGCAGCACCAGCCGCACGGCGGGATTCCGGCACCGTCCGGCCCCCAGCAGCGCTCCGGCGATGAGCCAGACGCAGCTGGTCACGCCCACGGCGGAAAAGAACGCAATGAGACCGTCTTCCAGCAATTCCATCCCGATCACCTCAGGATAGTCTATGCGGACGGCCCGTCCGTGGTCATTCCGCTCCGGCTTTGCCGTCCCAATCCTCCTGTTTCCGGTCCGCGGCCTCCAGCTTCTCCAGCCGCTTGCGCAGATCATCCACCTCATTGGACAGCGCCGCGATGACTGCGATCAGTACGGCCACCACCGTCACCGCCAGCAGCAGAAGCCCGGTGTTTCCGAAGAAGGACACGAACACGGTCAGCAACAGCCAGCCGCCCAGCAGCGTCCCGATCCACGCACCCAGAAACAGCTTCACAGCGTGTCCTCCTTTTCGTCCTTCTCCCGCTCCGCCAGCAGCCGGTCCAGCTTCTGCTCCAGGCGGTCCAGCCGCTGCTCCGTCAGGTCCAGCTTCTCCAGCGCGCAGGCCAGCAGGCCGAACACCGCGCCCAGGGCCAGCAGTCCGGCGATGAGCCACGCCGCATCGCCTGCTATCATGTACAGCAGCATCACCGCGGCGTAGACCACCACGGCGGAGCCGAACATGCAGAGAAAAAAGGTTTTCATATGTCCTCCTGTTCCGTCTCATCGGACGGTCCGCTTTTCTCCAGCAGCTGGTCCAGTTTCCGCTCCACTCGCTCCAGCCGCTCCTTCTGCCTGACATAGCAGGTCAGGAAGCCCGCCAGAGCCGCGGTGACCAGCAGAAACACGCCGAAAGCCGCCAGAAACTCGCTGAAGAACAGCCCGCCGATGACCAGCAGGGCCGCTCCCCCGAAGATGCTCAGCAGCCAATATCCGAAAAACTGACTCATGCCGTCCCCCTTTTGTAATCCGGTCACCGGGTGATGCCCAGCTCCCCCAGAATGGCCTCCTCCCGGGCGCGCATCTGTTCTTTCTGCGGTCCCTCGTCCAGATGGTCGTAGCCCAGCAGATGCAGCACGGAGTGGGTCACCAGATACGCCAGTTCCCGGCGGGCGGAGTGGCCGTACTCCTTGGCCTGAGCCGCCACATGCTCCATGGAGATCACCATGTCCCCCAGGGGCACCAGGCCGGTGCCGGGGTCCGCGTCCTCCTCGGAGGGCAGCTCGCTGGGGTGGAGGTCAAACTCCGGGAAGCTCAGCACGTCCGTGGCCCGATCCACCTGCCGCATGTCCAGATTGATCTGATGGATGTTCTCATCGTCGGTCAGCAGCACGTCCACCTCGCAGGGGAACGTGACGCCCTCCGCCGCCAGGGCGGTGCGGATGACCTTCCGGATGAAGGTGCAGCGGCTCTCATTGGCCGCGCCGGGCACGTCGGCGGTGATGGGGATATAGTGCCGCTTCGCCATTACCGCTTCCCTCCCTTTCCGCTGTTTCTGGCGGTCTCATATTTTTCGTAGGCCTCCACGATCCGCTGGACCATGACGTGGCGCACCACGTCGGCGTTGGTCAGCTCGCAGATGCCGATGCCCTCCACGTCCCGCAGCACCCGCATGGCCTCCTTCAGGCCGGAGGTCTTGTCCGCGGGCAGGTCGATCTGGGTGGTGTCGCCGGTGATGACGATCTTGGAGCCGAAGCCCAGACGGGTCAGGAACATCTTCATCTGCTCCCGGCTGGTGTTCTGGGCCTCGTCCAGAATGATGAAGCTGTCATCCAGCGTCCGGCCACGCATATAGGCCAGGGGCGCCACCTCGATGTTGCCCCGCTCCAGATACTTCTGGTAGGTCTCCGCCCCCAGCATGTCGAACAGGGCGTCGTACAGGGGCCGCAGGTACGGGTCCACCTTGCTCTGGAGGTCGCCGGGCAGGAAGCCCAGCCGCTCCCCTGCCTCCACCGCCGGACGGGTGAGGATGATGCGGTTCACCTGCTTGTCCCGGAAGGCCTGCACGGCGGCGGCCACGGCCAGATAGGTCTTGCCGGTGCCCGCCGGGCCCACGCCGATGGTGACGGTGTTCTTCAGCACGGACTGGATATACTGCTTCTGGCCGATGGTCTTGGGCTTCACGGGGCGGCCCTTGGCGGTGATGCACAGCACATCCTGGGTCAGCTCCGAGATCTGGTCCTCCTTCCCGGCCCGCACCAGTCCGATGACGTAGCGCACGTTCTGCTCCCCGATGGATTCCCCCCGGGAGGACAGGGTCAGAAGGGCCTGGATGGCCTTCACGGCCAGCATGGTATCCTCCGGTTCGCCGTCCACCCGAAGCTCTCCGTCCCGGTTCACCACGGTGACGGAGAACTCCTGCTCCAGCAGACGGATATTCTCGTCAAAAGAGCCAAAGATGTTGATGGCCTGTTCCAGCCGTTCAATGCTGATCCTCTGTTCCAAATGCGGTCTCTCCTTTGTCAAAACGGGCCGTGGCCCTGTATTCCAGCCGGACGGGAAGTGTCCGGCGCAAAATCAACCAAAGCGCAGCGGGATATCAGGACGCCGTGTCCCCGGTGTCGGTGTAGATGGGCACAGTCCTGCCGACCTGCTCCTCACACTCCGCCGTCAGCGTCACCAGCAGGCGGTCTCCAGACTGCCGGGCGGTGCACAGGGCGGAGGTGACGGCGCCGTATTCGTCCACCAGGGAGTGGAGATAGGCGGTCAGCAGGGCCTCCCCCCGGGCCTGGGCCTCCTCCGCTGAAACGGCGGCGGTCTCCAGAGTGAAGGGGCGCAGGATCTCCCGCTCCACCGCCACCGGCAGGGAGATGCCGAAGGGGCGGAGCTGGGTCCGTGTCCTTATTTTATCACACTCTGTCAGGGAATCGCTACTGTTACCATAGAATTTTACCCGGTGCGTGCCAAAAATCAAGGCCCAGCGGCTTTTTTCCTCCCCTGTGGGCACCTTTTTCTCCGCTGTCAGCGGGACGGAGGTCCGCAGGGTGTACCAGGTCCGGGCGGTGACGGTGCCCATGCCGGCCTTCACCCGGGCACCGAAGGTACCGGTGTCCTCGATGCCGGAGATCAGGAGCTGGTCCTTCACCACCGTCATGCCGGGCTGCACCTGCTTCACGCCCCCCAGGGCGCTGATCTTCAGCACCAGTCCGTCCCGGCGGGCCACTACATTCTGGGGCGTCCGCTTGTCGGCGGGGGTGGGAGCAGGCTTCCGCTCCCGCACCTGCACCTGGGCCTGACAGCCGGAGACGTTGACGGTGATCCACACCAGCTCCGGCATATCCAGCAGGATGTGGTTCCGCAGGTCGTCGGAGTCGATGGCGAAGCCGAAGGTGCCCAACCTTACGCCGTGCTCCTCCAGACAGCGGAGGATGGCCTCGTCGGTGACGGTCTCGTTCCCCTCAATCTGAAAATCCCAGATGAAAAAGGTGCCGAACAGCAGGAACACCAGGCACAGGGCGAGGCCTGCCATCAGGGCGTACCGCTTCCGGAACCGCCGGAGAAAATAGGGTACGCCGGCCTTTTTCTCCACGCTCAGCGTGCAGTCCAGATGTTTGGCCGCCTGCCGCAGGACGCGGTAATCCGTCCGGGACATGGAGCAGACGAACTCCGTGGGGGACACCCAGCACACGTCCCAGAGACTCAGCATCCGCTCCCCGCAGAGATTCAGCACCCGCTCCGGAAAGCCGGACACCACCCGGACCCGGACCTCTCCCCGGAGGCGGTTGGTCAGTTTTGCCAGCAGCATGGCCTCACCCCATCCATTCCACGGCGGCGATGATGCCGCCGATCCGCAGTTCCTCCGCCGTCATGGCCAGCAGGTTCAGTCCCGTCCCCCGGACCCGGAGCACGCCCCGCTCCGTGTTCACGTCCACGCAGGTGTCGCTGTAGGACAGGATGCCCGCGTGATGCTCGATAAACAGCTGCCGGTCCCCCACCATCTCCAGATGGGGCAGTCCCGCCACCACATCCGCCGGCAGATCGAACAGCTCCGCCACGGTGGACAGCATCCCGTCATGTCGTTTTCCTCGTTCCATACGTCCTACTCACCTCGTCAGAGTTTATGACGGACAGGGGAAAAACTTGCGCGCCCCCGGCGGGACAGCCTGTACTTTTCCACCGTCCCGCCGCATAGACTGGCCGGGGGTGATGGTCATGTATCAGAAGATCCGGTGGCGGCAGCCGGTGATGCTGCTGTTGGTGACGGGCCTGTTCTGGCTGCTGCTGGACGCGGCGGAGGTGCGGGCGGCGGTGACGGAGGGACTGTCCCTCTGCACCCGGTCGGTGATCCCCTCCCTGTTTCCGTTTCTGGCGGTGTCCGCCCTGCTGATGTCCCTGGGCTTCGGGGAGTGGCTGTCGGGGCCGCTGTCCGGGCTGATGGCCCTGTACCGGATCGGCGGCGCCGGGGCGTCGGCGCTGCTGCTGGGGCTGGTGGGAGGCTATCCCGTGGGGGCCCGCACCGCCGCCTCCCTTGTATCGGACGGCGTGCTCTCCAAAGAGGAGGGCGAGCGTCTGCTGACCTTCTGCAACAACTCCAACCCCGCCTTTCTGATCACGGTGCTGGGACTGGGGGTGTTCGGCAGCGTCCGGACGGGGATGTGGCTTTGGCTGATCCATATCCTGTCCGCGCTGCTGACAGGATTGCTGTTGGCCCGACGGCCCCGGCGGACAAAGAGCGCCGCCCGCCGACCCGCGCCGTCCATGCCGCCCTTCCGGATGGTGCGGTTCTCCTCCGCCTTTGTGGCGGCGGTACAGTCCGCGCTGCAATCCATGGCGGGCATCTGCGCCTTCGTGGTGTTTTTCTACGTGCTGGCCCTGCCCCTGCGGCGTATCGGCGGCACCGCGGCCACCGTTCTCGCGGGAATGCTGGAACTTTTTTCCGCCACGCCCCGGCTGACCAATGACGCCGCCGGGTTCGTGATGGCGGCGGGCCTGGCCGGATGGGGCGGCGTGTCCGTCCACTGCCAGACCATGGCGGTGCTGGGGGACAGCGGCCTGCCCGCGGCGCCCTGCGTGGTGGGAAAGGCAGTGCAGGGACTGCTGTCCTCCCTGATGGCGGCGCTGCTGTGTCCCTGGGTGCTGGGGGCGTAAAAAAACATCCGTATGGTTCAGGCCATACGGATGTTTTTGCGGAAAACAAGCGGATATCACAGGTGCAGCAGCTCGATGAGCAGCAGCCACGCCAGACCGTAGTAGGTGACCACCGCTACCAGATCGTTGATGGTGGTGATCAGCGGGCCGGAGGCCACCGCCGGGTCAATGTGCAGCTTCTTGAAGACCAGGGGGACCACCGTGCCGCAGACGCTGGAGAGCAGGATGGAGGCCACCAGGGCGGCGCCGGTGCAGAAGGAAACGGAAAAGGCGAACACGGCGGTCTGGCCCTTCAGGACGATGAGGTACAGCCCAATCAGCGCGAAGGACAGTACGCCCAGAATGGCGCCGTTGGCCAGGCCCACCCGGGCCTCCTTGCCCACCAGGAAGAGCTTCTGCCTGCCGCTGAGCTGCTCGTCCATCAGAACGCGGATGGTGACGGCCAGGGACTGGGTGCCCACGTTGCCCGCCATGTCCAGGATCAGGGACTGGAAGCTGATGATGGTGAGATGGGCCACCACGCCCTCAAACAGGCCCACCACACTGGAGACCACCAGCCCCAGGCCCAGCAGGATCACCAGCCACGGCAGACGCTTGCCGATGCTCTTTTTCAGCGGCTCCTGGAGGTCCTCCTCGGCGGACAGACCGGCCAGCTTCGCGTAGTCCTCGCCCAGCTCGTCGTCCACCAGCTGGGTGATCTCCTGGGAGGTCAGAACGCCCCGCAGCTTGTTCTCCGCGTCCAGCACGGGGATAGAGTCCTCGGAGTAGTCCTTGATGCGCTCGATGCAGTCCTCAATCTGCTCGCTGGCGTACACGTAGGGGTAGGAGGTCATAGTGATGGCCTCCAGCTGCGTGGTCTCCCGGGCGATGATCAGGTCCTTCAGATCGATGGCACCTGCCAGGGTCCCGTCCCCGTCCACCACGTAGATGGTGGAGACGTTGTCGTTCTCCGCCGCCTGCTCCACCAGCTCCCGCATGGCCTGCCGTACGCTGATGCCGGCATGGATGGAGATATAGTTGGTGGTCATCCGGCTGCCGATCTCGTCCTCGTCAAAGGAACTGAGCAAGGTGATCTCCCGGCGGGTCTCGTCGTCCATCAGCTCCAGGAGCATGGCCCGCTGCGGCTTCTCCATCCGCTGGAGATACGCGGCGGCGGCGGACGGCTCCTGCCGGGACAGGATCTCCACCTGCCTGCGGACGCTGAGTTCGCCAAAGTACTCCTCCGACCCCTCGGTGTACTCCAGCACATCCGCCAGAGTCCCGGTGTCCAGAATGCGGTAGAGCTTGCTGCGCTCCTCCTTTTTCAGCAGCTCCAGCGCCGCGGCGATGTCTTTTTCGTGGTAAGAGCGGAGCCGCTCCCGCATCAGTCCGGGAGTCAGGCTGCCGCGGAGGATGCCGGCGATCTCCGTCCTGTAATCGGGGTGCTGCGCGGTGATGGCGCTGTCGTTCAAAAGATTCTTGTTGGTGTTCATTGCCCTGTGCCTCCTCTGCAATCAGATTGTTTGGCAAAGGAGGGCGCGGTATGACGCCGCGGGAGAAAAAGGGCATAAAACTTCATGCGCATCATTTTCGGCTACCCCGAAGTGGCGAGAAAATGGCGCATCTTGTTTTTTGCGATGCTTTTGCACAGCAAAAAACCATTGTCCCCCGCAAAGCGACATCCACTACACCCGTCCTGTGCCGGTGTAGTGCAGCTTTGGAAGCAGACAATGGTATTCATAAACCGGCACGACGGCGCGGCAGAATACGGTCAGAACACGGACGGCCCACAGCCGCACCGTCTCCGACGGCATATGAATACCCTGTCTGTACTTCGACTGCAGCTACTGGTGTCCATGATCTCACCTCTCAATATGATGGATTTGCTGTATCAGCAAATTGATTTTAGCATATGGCTTCGGAACATTTCAACCGCTTTTTTACCAAAAAAGGCGGCCCTTCATCGACAAACTCCACAACGAAACAGGCCCCCGGACAGCGTCCGGGGGCCTGTAGGACACGGGATCGGCTCAGCCCTTTCCGGCCATCTCCACCGCCACGTTCAGGGCGATCTCCATCATCTGGGTGAAGGTGGTCTGCCGGTCCTCGGCAGGCAGCTCCTCACCGGTGACGATGCTGTCGGAGATGGTCAGCAAAGACAGTGCCCGTTTGCCGGTATAGGCGGCGTTGCAGTACAGGGCGGCGGACTCCATCTCCGCGCACAGGACGCCCATCTTGGCCCAGTCCATGGAGGCGCCGGAGGCGTCGTAGAACACGTCGGAGGACAGCACGTTGCCCACCGGCATCCGGACGCCCATCCGGCGGGCGATGGCCACGGCGGTCTCCAGCAGCTCGTAGCTGGCGATGGGGGCGAAGGTGCCGGGCAGCTTGTACTGATGGGCGTAGTTGGAGTCGGTGCAGGCGGCCTGGGCGGCCACCACGTCCCGGAGCTTCAGTTCCTTGGACATGGCGCCGGCGGAGCCGATGCGGATGATGTTGTCCACGTCGAAGAACTTGAACAGCTCATAGGAGTAGATGCCCATGCTGGGCATGCCCATGCCGGAGGCCATGACGGACACCGGCGTATCCTGGTAGGTGCCGGTGTAGCCCTGGATGCCCCGGACATTGTTCACCAGCCTGGCGTCCTTCAGGAAGGTCTCGGCGATGAATTTGGCCCGCAGAGGATCGCCGGGCATCAGGACCGTCTTGGCGAAATCGCCCTGGGCGGCGGTGTTGTGGGGAGTGGACATATGGGATTCCTCCTTCATGTTTCAAAATAAGATCGTATCGGAGCCAGATGCGCTCCGGGGAATTACTTGCCGGCTTCCTGGGCCTTGACGGCCTTCACCACCCGGCTGGTGCCCAGACGGGAGGCGCCCAGCGCCAGGAAGTCCTGGGCGTCCTGAAGACCGGCGATGCCGCCGGCGGCCTTGATCTTCACGCCGGGGCCGATGTGCTTCGCAAACAGGGCCACGTCCTCCCGGGTGGCGCCGCCCCCGCCGAAGCCGGTGGAGGTCTTGATATAATCCGCGCCGGAATCGGTGACGATCTCACACATCCGCACCTTCTCCTCCTCCGTCAGGAAGCAGGTCTCCACGATGACCTTCAGCAGCTTCCCGCCGCAGGCGTCCTTCACGGCCCGGATCTCCTCCAGCAGATCGTCCCACCGGCGGTCCTTCACCCAGCCCACGTTGATGACCATGTCGATCTCCGCCGCGCCGTTTTCCACCGCGTCGGCGGCCTCCAGACACTTGACCTTCGTGGTGGAATAGCCGTTGGGGAAGCCGATGACCGTGCAGATGGGGATGCGGCCCGCCGCGTACTCCGCCGCCTGCTTCACATAGGCGGGCGGAATGCACACGCTGGCGCAGCCGTAGCGGATGCCGTCGTCGCAGACGGCACGGATCTCCTCCCAGGTGGCGGTCTGTGCCAGCAGGGTATGATCCACTTTGGAGAGAATGTCCTTCAGGTCCATTTCAGCTCACTCCTTATAATCAATAGACAGATGTCCTGAAAAGCATGGTTATGCCTGGGAGCCGGACGGCTCCTGGGGAGCGGGAAGGGCGTGCCACACCAGCTTGCCGTTCTGTTCCGTCATCTCGATGCGGCCCCGGCAGCGCAGGTAGTCCAGATGGGACATGGCCTCGCCCACGGCGAAGAATTTCTGGGTCAGGGGGAAGTCCTCCCAGCTCCGGCACCGGATCTGCCAGCGCATGACGCCCGCGATCTGGTAGGCCGTCAGGCCGGGATGGCCCTGCACCACGGAGAAGGTGTCCTCCAGCCGCCGGTGATGGTGGGCGGTCAGCTCATTCACCCGGGCCCGCAGATCGCCGGTCTCCGACCGGTGGGCGGGCAGCAGCAGCTCCACCGGCAGGTCCCGCACCCGCGCCAGACTGTCGAGATAGCTGCCCAGGGCGTCGGGCATGCTCTCCCAGCGGCAGATGTTGGGGGTGATGTGGAACAGCACGTGGTCTCCGGCGAACAGCGTCTTCCGATCCTTGTCGTACAGGCACATATGGCCCGGAGAGTGGCCGGGGGTGAAGATGCACCGCAGCCGCCAGCCGCCGTATTCCAGGACCTCCCCGTCCGCCAGACAGTCGTAGTGGTCCGCAATCTGGGGGGCCATCTCCCTGGCGGGATTGCTGCCCCACAGCACGTCCATCTCCTCCCGGGAGAAGCCATCCCGGATGGACTGCTCATTCCGCAGCCGCCAGAAGTCGTCGTCGCCCCGCTCCACCAGCTCCTCCCGGTCCTCCCGGCTGAGGAAGATGCGGCAGCCGGGGCGGTGCAGCTCCGTGGACAGGCCGGAGTGGTCGCTGTGGAGATGGGTCAGATAGATGTCCGTCCGTCCCAGGTCCACCCGCAGCTCCCGGAGCTGGCGCTCCATGGCCTGACGGCAGGGCTCCTCCCGGAAGCCGGTGTCGATGAGCAGGTTCCGCTCACCGGTGATGAGGTAGCTGTTGAGATTTTTCAGGGGATTTCCCACCAAGGGAATATCCAGCCGGTACAGATTTTCAGCGATCTTCTCCGCCATGGTCCTGGTCCTTTCCGTTGTCCGCCCGAGGCGGAGGTTCCTCTTTATCTTAGCAGAATGTTGGATGGCTGTCCAGCGGCTCTTGTAAAATCGGATGTCCGGTGTTACAATAGAACTTCCCGGAAGAAGGTCTATTCCGGGAAAAGCAACTGGTTTTTACACTTTCGGAGGTACATATCCATGACAAAACGATTTCTTGCCCTGGCCTGCGCCATGGCGCTGACAGCCGCGGCGGCGTCGCCCTCCGCCCTGGCGCTCAGCGGAGAGGCATCCCGGGCCGGGGACACCCTCTACACCCTGGGCCTGGTGAAGGGCACCACCGGCTCGGAGTATTCTCTGGAGCTGGAGGCCCCTGCCACCCGGGGTACCGCCGTCACCATGCTGGTCCGTCTGGCCGGCGCGGAGGACGACGCCGCACGGAGCGGCGGCCAGACCGGCTTCCGTGACGTGCCCGCCTGGCTGAAAAACGCTGTCGGCTACGCCGCCGGTCAGAAGTGGACCACCGGCGTGACGGCCACGGAGTTCCGTCCCCAGGACCCCGTCACCGCCAACGCCTGGTGCACGTTCCTGCTGCGGATGCTGGGCTACAGCGACAGCGAGGGCGACTTCGCCGTAACGGACGCCGCCGTCTTCGCCCGGCATATCGGCCTGACGGAGGTGACTTATTCCGGCGAGCTGTCCCGTGGTGAGCTGTTCGACATCGCCTGCGACGCCCTGAAGTTCCACTACAAGGACAGCCAGGAGACTGTCCTCTCCCGGCTCATCAGCGAGGGCACGGTGTCCCGTGCCGCCGCCAACGCCCTGGGCCTGATGCCCACGGAGCTGACGGCCCGGCAGGTGGCCGACCGGTATTCCGCCGCCGTCTTCCGGCTGGACTGCTACGAAATCGCGGACTGGAAGAACGCGGAGAAACCCAGCGCCAACGCCACCGGCTTCTTCATCGACGGCAGCGGCATCGCCGTCACCAACTACCACTCCATCGATGCCGCGCTCTTTGTGAAGGCGACACTGTCCACTGGCGAGTCCTATCCGGTGGAGCGGGTGCTCTACTATGATCCGCAGATCGACATCGCCGTGATCCAGGTCTCCAGGACCTCCCTGGACGGCGAGACCACCTCCACCTTCGCCTCGGTGGAGATGGCGGGCACGGCGGACATCCGGACCGGCGACGTGGTGTACGCCATCAGCAATCCCCTGGGCCTGGGGCTGTTCGTGTCCCAGGGCATCATCAGCGATCCCAGTCGGAAGGTGGAGCGGTACGCCCTGCCCTGCGTTCTGAACACCGCTGACATCTCCATGGGTTCCAGCGGCGGCGCCCTGCTGAACGCCTACGGACAGGTGATCGGCGTCACCGCCGGCGCCTACAGCAGCGGCAACAGCATGTATCTGGCGGTGCCGGTGGACCCGGCCATGACTGCCGACCTCACCGGCGAGGGCTGGACCCTGGCGGAGGTGGACGAGATGGAGAACGGCCGGTAAACCGGCGCTCCGTCCGAAAGCAAATCAAAAACCGGCTGACCAAACGGTCAGCCGGTTTTTCCGTCCGGGCTACAGGAGTTCCATGATCTCCCGCAGATGGTCCACCGTGTAATCCACCGGCGGGGCGGTGTCCCGGGGCAGATGGTTGTGGTTGTACCAGCAGGTGCGCAGGCCGAAGTCCACGCCGCCCTGCATATCCGCGGTGAGGGAGTCGCCGATGAGCAGGACCTCCTCCCTCGGAGGATCACCCAGCCGCTCCATGCAGCGCTCAAAAAAGGCTCGGCTGGGCTTGGGCGCGCCGATCTCCTGGGAGACGAACATGCCCTTGAAATATCGGAGCATCCCCGCCAGCCTCAGCCGGTGGGCCTGCTGCTCCTCGCTGGCGTTGCTGGCCACGTAGAGGTCGTATGTTCCGGAGAGGTACTCCAGCAGCTCCGGCGCTCCGTCCACCGGGATGTGGCTCTCGTGGAGGAGCTGGGCGTACCGCCGCTCAAAGGCCACGCCGTCGGCGTCAATGCCCAGCTTGTCGAAGATCCAGGGGAAGCGGATGTTGTGCAGCCCCTCCCGGGTGAGACGGCCCTGCTCGATCTCATACCACAGCCGGTCGTTGATGTCCAGAAACACCGGGAACATCTCCGGCCGGTAGGTCAGGCCGAACTCCTGGAAGCCCGCCTCGATGGAGGCAGCGGAGCATTTGTTGAAATCCAGAAGGGTATTGTCCACGTCCAGCAGAATGATGCGGATCACACCGGCACCTCCCTTTCCTGATGATAGGGCTATTATGACAGAAACGGCCCGGCGGCGCAAGAGAAAAAGAGACGGGCCGCGCCCGCCTCTTTCCCGCTCACTTGTTCAGATACTCCTCCGGGTCCACGGAGACGCCGTTTTTGGCCACGGAGAAATGGAGATGGGGTCCCTCGGCGCTCTCCGCCAGGGCGGTGGTGCCCACGGCGCCGATGATCTGTCCGGCGGAGACCTTGTCCCCCTTCTGAACGGTAGGCTGTTCCTGAAGGTTGGCGTAGGCGGTCTCATACCCGCCGGAGTGGCCCAGCACCACGGTGGTGCCTAGCAGGTCGTCCTGGAAGACGGACAGCACCGTTCCGGCGCTGGCGGCCAGCACATTGGTACCCGCCGCCGCGGCGATGTCCACGCCGTCGTGGGTGCGCCAGTCATCCAGGGTAGAGTTGTAGGTCAGGGCGTCCACGGAGAAGGCGGCCACCACCTGTCCGCTGAGGGGCGACACCACCAGACTGGGGGCCTCCGGGATCACCGGCGCGGTGTTTACCGCGGGAACGTCTTCAACGGCAGGCTCCTCCGATGCGGCGCTGACCTCCCCGCCTCCGGCGGAATCGGCGTCCGTCTCCGTGATGGGCTGGGGCTGTACAGTCTCTACCACCGGCACCTCCGGCGTGACGTCCGACTCCGGCACCTCGGACACGATGGTGGACTCGGCAGAGGAGGCGGGCAGAGCTGTTTCCGGCTGGGCATCGCGGAACAGCAGGAAGTAAGCGCCGGTGCCCACCGAGGCCAGACAGAGGAACAGAACGGCGTAGAATCCGGCGCCGCCCAGAGTGGTTCTGAGTTTGTGGAACAATGAAATCCCTCCTTTTCCCAACAGTGTTGACGGAAAAGGAGGGATTTATACATCATATTCCGGAAAAGAGCGGAATTATTTGATGATGAGGGTCTTGCCGGTCATCTCGGCGGGCTTCTCCAGACCCATCACGTCCAGAATGGTGGGCGCGATGTCCGCCAGCTTGCCGGGCCGCAGCTCCGTGCCGGCGCCGCAGAGGATGAAGGGTACCAGATTGGTGGTGTGGGCGGTCATGGGGGAGCCGTCCTCCTGCCGCATCTGCTCGGCGTTGCCGTGATCGGCGGTGACCATGGCGATGCCGCCCATCTTCAGGGTGGCGTCCACCACCTTGCCCACGCACTCGTCCACAGTCTCCACAGCCTTGACGGCGGCGTCGAACACGCCGGTGTGGCCCACCATATCGCAGTTGGCGAAGTTCAGGATGATGACGTCATAGGCGCCGGACTCGATGCGCTCAACGCACTTGGCGCAGACCTCATAGGCGCTCATCTCCGGCTGGAGGTCATAGGTGGCCACCTTGGGAGAGGGCACCAGCACCCGGTCCTCGCCGGGGAACACGGTTTCGGAGCCGCCGTTGAAGAAGAAGGTCACATGGGCGTACTTCTCCGTTTCGGCGATGCGGAGTTGGGTCATGCCCATGCTGCTGAGGTACTCGCCCAGGCCGTTCTTCACCGTGACGCGGGGGAAGGCAACCTCCACGTTGGGCATGGAGGCGTCGTACTCCGTGTTGCACACGAAGGTCAGGGGGAAGTACTGATGGGTGAAGCCGTCAAAGTCCGGGTCCACCAGGGAGCGGGTGATCTCCCGGGCCCGGTCGGGACGGTAGTTGAAGAAGATGACGCTGTCGTTGTCGGAGATGGTGCCGTCCTGGTCGCAGACCACGGGTTCCACGAACTCGTCGGTGACGCCTCGGTCATAGGAGTCCTTCACGGCGGCCACGGGCACGGGATTAAAGGCGGCGCCCTCACCGTAGACCATGGCGTCGTAGGCCTGCTCCAGCCGGTCCCAGCGCTTGTCGCGGTCCATGGCGTAGTAGCGGCCCATCACCGTAGCGATCTTACCGACGCCCAACTCCCGGCACTTCTCCACGGTCCGGGCCACGAAGTCGGCGCCGGAGGTGGGGGACACATCACGGCCGTCCAGGAAGGCGTGGATATAGACCTTCTCAAGGCCCTTGTCCCGGGCCATTTTCAGCAGGGCGAACAGATGCTCCAGATGGGAGTGGACACCGCCGTCGGACAGCAGGCCCATCAGGTGGAGGGACGTGCCCTTCTCCTTGCAGGCGTCCATGGCGTGGTTGTAGGCGGGATTCTCGAAGAAGCTGCCGTCGGCGATGGCGTTGGTGATGCGGGGCAGGTCCTGAAACACCACGCGGCCGCCGCCGATGTTGGTGTGTCCCACCTCGCTGTTGCCCATCTGGCCGTCGGGCAGGCCTACGCTGAGACCGGAGGCCTCCAGCGTCGTATGGGCGTACTCCCGAAACAGCTTATCCAGGCAGGGCGTCCGGGCTGCTGAGACGGCGTTGCCGGAGGCTGCGTCGGAGAGGCCGAAGCCGTCCATGATAATGAGGGTTGTGGGTGTTTTATTCATAGTTGTTTCTCCATTTCATCGACAAAACACACTGGAAAGAGGCTTCCCGCGTCCAGCGAAGAGCCGACGCAAAAGGAAAGGGAGCGGACAAAGGAAGGAGGCAAAAAAACGCAGCAACTCCCGCAACCGCCGCTCCGGAAAAGGGGGGCAGGGGGAAACCTACGGTTTCCCACGGAATGTCAGGCCAGCAGGCAAGCACAAAGGGGAGCCCAAAAACCGTAGCAACTCCCACGACCGCCAAGCCGGGAAAGGGGGCCAGAGAGAAATCTGCGGTTTCCCACGGGATGTCAGGTCCGCAGGCAAGCACAAAGGGGAGGCAAAAAACCGCAGCAACTCCCGCAACCGCCGCTCCGGGAAAGGGGGGGCAGGGGGAAACCTACGGTTTCCCACGGTTCTTTTGCCCGCAGGGCAAAAGAATCTGCCGGAATCATTTTTCCGGCGACATGCGCGGCGGAAAAATACCGCGGCCCGGGGGGGGGGGGGGGGGGCCCACCCCCCCCCCCCCCCCCCCCCCGGCCGGGCCCCCACCACCATTCCCCCACGAGGGAGAACATCACCGCCAAACGCTCATTTCGCCAGCCAGCTCTCCCCGGTGGCGTAGTCGATCTCCACGCCGGGCTGGACGTTGTAGCAGAACACGTTGTACAGCACGCCCTCGCCGCTGTCCTCCACGGAGGCGGCCTCCATCTGCACGCCCTGCGCCACCAGATCGTCGCCGTCGAAGACGGGCGTCACCCGATACATCACGTGGTTACCCGTCTCCTTGATGTAGTCCGCCACCAGATTCTCAAAGGGCAGCATGCCCTCCACGTTGAGATACCGGGTGCCGGTGATGAGGTTCCGGTCGTTGGCGTTCTCGCCGGTGAGCTGGAAACCGATGAGATGGCACCGGTTGTACAGCGCCTTGCCGTCCACGAAGTCGTACTGGGCCTGGACCCAGCCCGTGGGCCGGACGGAGCTGATGTCGCCCCGCTTCTCCGTGGGCATCAGGTCCCGGCCGATGCAGGCCATCACCGTGGTGCAGCGGCCCAGCCCGTCCAGGGCGCCGTACTCCTCGTAGGACGTGACGGTGTAGTCCGTGGGCTCAAATTCCGGCTCGTTGTTGTTCAGCTCCACCCAGGGGTCGCCGCTGTAGTCCGGGATGTCCGCCAGGGTGACGCCCCGGCTGTCCGCCGCCGTCTGGTCCGCCGGTCCGAACTGTCCGCCCTGCTCCGTCTGGACGCTCTGGGACGCCTGGATGTCCGGGCCCTCCGGCACCTCCGCCGTCAGGTCCTGCCAGAGGTAGAACGCCGCCAGCAGCACGAAGATGACGGCGGAGAGGATCTGCTTCTTCTGCCGTTTGGTGAGTTTGCGCTTTTTCTTTGCCATGGGAACCTCCTGTTATGTGTTTGACGTATGACGCGCCGCCGCGGTTCTGTACGCGGCGGCGCTCTGTGAAAATGTCGGGTGCGGTCTCACTCCACCGCCGTCCGGCGGTAGATCTCCCGGGTGATGGTCTCGTGGGACGAGCCGGGAAAGTCCTGGCCGGACTCCAGCCGGAAGTCCGACAGATCCAGGTCCAGATGGACGTCCGCCGGGTAGGCCCGGTTCCACCGGTACACCACCAGCCCCTCCAGACGGTCCAGATGGGGCGCCAGGGGCCGGTCCTCCACGAAGCACCACTCCTCCGGCCCCGCCAGGGACAAAAAGTCCTCGTTCACCGCCAGGCGGACCTCATGGCCGGTGAACAGTTTGGCGGAATAGGCGTTCATCCACAGCCGTCCCGGGCAGCGGGACAGCAGGTCCTCCCGCAGGAGGCGGTCCTGGCTCTGGCGGCGGTGGTGGAACAGCATGCCGTTCCGGTCGTCCACGCATACGACTGCGATCATGGTTTTCTCCCCCCTTTGAAGAATTAGGAATTAGGAATGAGGAATTAGGAATGATTTCTGATCCGTCCGGCGCAGCCGGACACAGCCATTCCTAATTCCTAATCTCTAATTCCTAATTGAAAAAACTATTCCTCCGTGAAGTGGACGTGGTTGTAGATGTGGTCCTGGCAGAAGCAGTGGTAGCCGGCGCACTTGGAGCAGTAGCGGAACTCCAGGTCCGGATAGTCCGTGTCCGTGCGGCCGCAGACGCTGCACTTGTGGCGGTAGCCCTGGGCAGCCTCCTTCTTCCGCTGCTGGCGGGCGGCGGCCTTGAACTGGATGGTCTGGTGGGAGCTCTGATGCCGCACCCGCCGGGTCTGGATGCCCAGCATCCCCGTGATCTCCGGCCAGAAGAAGATCAGCACGTTCAGCAGCGACACCAGGGGGACCACCACGCCGATGACGCTGCCGGCCAGCAGGGACCGCAGCATGCTCCAGCCGATGAGCACCACGTCGGCGATGGCCAGCCACTTGGCCTTCAGGGGGATGATCATGTAGAGCATGATGCCCGCGTCGGGATACATGGCGGCGAAGGCCAGGAACAGCGTCAGGTTCAGGTAGTAGGCGCTGGACAGGGTCAGGCTGTAGTAGCCGGTGATGAGGGACGCCAGCACCGTGGCCAGCACCGACAGCGCCATGCCGGACAGATAGTACAGCGTGAACCGGGCGGTGCCCCACTCCCGCTCCAGGGACGTGCCCACGAAGTAGTAGAAGGACAGCATGATGATAAACGAGAAGGGCCGGAAGGAGTCCGGCACGAACACGAAGGTCACCAGCCGCCAGATCTCCCCGTGGAGCAGGTGGTTCAGGTCAAAGCAGAGAAAGGCGATGGCCCCGGCGTTGGAGAACATGTAGAGCAGGTACACCAGCACCTGTCCCGCCACCACGAAGCGCATCAGGTTGGGGATGCCGAAATTGGGGTGGCGGTAGACGAAGCGGTCGATCATGGAATTCAGTTTGTTCAAATGGGGTTCCTCCCTTTGTTTACTGAGGGCAAAATCTCAATACAGCACGTCCATTATAACCGCAGCGGGCGGAAAAGTCATTACATATTTTTGAATTTCCGCCGGGTATGGGAAAAAACGCCGGGATTTTGCACCGCCGGACCCCGTTTTTTGGGGCATCGGCGGGCATCTGTCTATTGACAATCGCCCGGTCATCCGGTATCATAGTTCCACAATGAAATAAACCCTTATCAAGAGTGGCGGAGGGAACGGCCCGATGAACCCACGGCAACCTGCGTTGTAAGGTGCCAAATCCGGCGGATACCGACAGATGAGGAGCGAACGTGTCTTTTTGGCGCGCCTCTCTTTCGGGGCGCGCTTTTTCGCGTCTCCCGCCGCCCGCGGGATAGGGGAAACAGAAAGGAAGTTCAATTTTATGGCGAGACACTATCTCTTCACCTCCGAATCCGTCACCGAGGGCCATCCCGACAAGATCTGCGACCAGGTCTCCGACGCCGTCCTGGACGCCATTCTGGAGCAGGACCCCCAGGGCCGCGTGGCCTGTGAGACCACGGCCTGCACCGGCATGATCCACGTCATGGGCGAGATCACCACCAGCTGCTACGTGGACATCGGCAAGATCGCCCGGGAAGTGGTCCGGGACATCGGCTACGACCGGGGCAAGTACGGCTTCGACTGCGACACCTGCGCCGTCATCACCTCCATCGACGAGCAGTCCCCGGACATCGCCCTGGGCGTGGACAAGTCCCTGGAGAGCAAGGAGAGCGGCGACGACGAGCTGAGCAACGGCGCCGGCGACCAGGGCATGATGTTCGGCTACGCCTGCGACGAGACGCCGGAGCTGATGCCCCTGCCCATCTCCCTGGCCCAGAAGCTGTGCCTGCGGCTGACGGAGGTGCGGAAGAGCGGACAGTTCGGCTACCTGCGGCCCGACGGCAAGAGCCAGGTGACGGTGGAGTACGACGAGAACGACCGCCCCGTCCGGGTGGACACGGTGGTGCTGTCCACCCAGCACGACCCCGACGTGTCCCTGGAGACCATCCGGGCGGACATGATCGCGGAGGTCATCAAAAAGGTGATCCCGGCGGAGATGCTGGACGAAAAGACCCGGTACTTCGTGAATCCCACGGGCCGGTTCGTGCTGGGCGGACCGGCGGCGGACACGGGCCTGACGGGCCGGAAGATCATCGTGGACACCTACGGCGGCAGCGCCCCCCACGGCGGCGGCTGCTTCTCCGGCAAGGACCCCACCAAGGTGGACCGCTCCGCGGCCTACGCGGCCCGCTGGGTGGCGAAGAACATCGTGGCGGCGGGACTGGCCCGGCGCTGCCAGGTGCAGCTGGCCTACGCCATCGGCGTGGCCCAGCCGGTGAGCATCTTCGTGGACACCTTCGGCACCGGCACGGTGGACGACGGCGCGCTGGAGCGTGCCGTTGCAAAGGTCTTCGACCTGCGGCCCACGGCCATCATCCGGGACCTGGATCTGCGGAAGCCCATCTACCGGAAGCTGGCGGCCTATGGTCACATGGGCCGTGAGGATCTGGGTGTCTCCTGGGAGAAGACCGACCGGGTGGAGGCGCTGAAGGCGGCTGTGCAGTAACGGCACGGGGCGTTTTGGAGATGCTTCCCTTCGCGGGGAACCGGATGTGCGCCCCGTCCCGGGGCGCGGGGGAGTGCCGGTGGAGACCGGCGGCTTCAAAACCCCCTTTCTCTTTTCGGTTGCGCCGAAAAGAGAAAGCGCCTTTTGATGGTGTCAAGAGAAAAGACGCTGGCGGCGGCATTCCGGGCTTCGCCCGGAACGCTCGCAGCGCCTGATACGGGGGGTTGGCCCAATGGAAGCCTGCGGGCGTTACCCACTCAACCACATATGGAGCATGAAAAAGCTGGGGGCATTTCCGGATGCCCTCAGCTTCTCTTTTTGCTGCCGCACCTTGGTTGTTGGGGGTAGATTGGCACCTTCCTGTTGAGAGCGCACTATAAAACGAGGATGCTCCCCTTTCGCAAAAGGGGGGCGGGCACGGCCTTTTGGCCGTGGCTGGGGGGTTGCCTGCTCCCGTCCCCCAGGGAGGGTGTTTCCAAAGAGGGGGGACACGCGGGTCCCCCCTCTTTGTGTCGTCGTGGAGTGGTACCCTTTAAGTGCAGTCGCAAATTCCCCAAAAATCTGTTAAAGTGAAAAACAAAGATGGAGGGGATCACAATGGGAAAGTACAGCAAGGAATTCAAGGAAG
>NZ_JBQHUP010000043.1:0-21871 GCF_052065175.1 Dysosmobacter sp. HCP28S3_G4
GAAAAAGATCCGGCGGGCCCCGCCCGTAGGGCCCCCCCCCCCGACAATGGGATGTTTTGATTCTGAGATCACCGGGCCGCATCTCTGGGGCCGGGGAGGAAGGACTCGCCCGCCGCCGTCATGGCCAGCTGTCCGGCGGACAGCTCCGTCAGCCGGGGGGCGAACTGCTCCGCGCCGCCGCTGGGGAACGCCGCATGGAGAACGATGTCCGCGCCGTACTCCGCGTCCCGGACCACGCCGCCGCAGGACTCCACCGTCAGCTTCATCCGCTCGAACAGGGGATAGGTGCAGGAGATCTCCCACTCTGTCCACAGGCTCATACGGCAGATGCCGGCGGCGTCCAGAGCGTCCTTGGCGCCCTTGGCATAGGCCCGGGTCAGCCCCCCGGCCCCTAGCAGGATGCCGCCGAAGTACCGGGTCACCACGCAGCAGACGTTGGTGACCTCCTCCCGCTGGAACACGTTCAGCATGGGCTGGCCCGCCGTGCCTTGGGGCTCTCCGTCGTCGGAGTAACGCACCGGGCCGTCGTGGAGGAGGTAGCACCAGCAGTTGTGCCGGGCGTCGTAGTATTTCTTCTTCATCTCCTCGATCCGGGCCCGGGCCTCCTCCTCCGTCTCCACCCGCCAGATGTGGCTGATAAACCGGGACCGCTTCTCCGTAAACTCACTCTCCGCCGTCTCAAACGGCACGATGTACCCGCTCACGCCAGTCCTCCTCCGTCAGTAAGTAGTAATAGGTCTGCCGGAACTCCCGCATCAGGTCCACCTCCGTGGTCCGGGCGAACTGATAGCGGAAGCCGCATTTTTCCATGGTCCGCTTGGACCGCCAGTTTCCCGCGTAGTGGGCGCACCAGATCCGGCGCAGTCCCAGCTCTGTGAAGCCATACCGCAGCACCGCCTCCAGCGCCTCCGGCACCAATCCCCGGCCCCAGAAGGCGGCGCTGAGGGCGTAGCCGATCTCATCATCGGGACAGTCCGGCAACTCCCCGGCGGGGTGGCCGCCCACGAAGCCGATGGAGCCGATGACCTTGTGATTCTCCCGCAGCTCCATAGCGAAGACGCCGGACTGGGAGAACACCGTCCGGACGATGTCCCAGCTCTCGAAGTAGCTCTGATGGGCCGGCCATCCAGCAATGGGGCCCACCCGGGGGTCCCGGGCATAGGCGTAGACGTCGCAGGTGTCCTGAACGGTGAAGGGCCGCAGGATCATGCGGGGGGTATGGAGGATCACATCGTTGGACATGGGAATGCTCCTTGGTTGAATTTTTGCGGGAATTCTCCCCGCAGGGGTCGATGGTGCGCCCCGTCCCGGGGCGC
Organism: Dysosmobacter sp. HCP28S3_G4; assembly: GCF_052065175.1. Lineage (NCBI taxonomy): Bacteria > Bacillati > Bacillota > Clostridia > Eubacteriales > Oscillospiraceae > Dysosmobacter > Dysosmobacter sp. HCP28S3_G4. Next base: position 1,317 of record NZ_JBQHUP010000043.1, read on the forward strand.
GGGGGATGCCGGCGAAGGCCGGAGGCTTGCGGCTCCGCCGCGGGGCAAAACCTTTTTCCGTCAGGACGGGGGTGCCGGGAAAGCCCGGCAGCTTTGCGCCCCCCATTCTTTTTCTTCTTGAGAAAAAGAATGCGTCGCGCTCGGTGGAAGAAAAAGACGCTTGGGCGGCGGCATTTCAGGCTCCGCCTGAAACGCCTTTTTTCGCCTTTTACGGGAGCTATTAGGTGCTGACTTGAGGGCTTGCATCCACTCAACCGCGTATGGCAGTTGCGGAAACTGGGGGTGCTCCCGGATGCTCTCTACGCCTGTTTTGCTGCCGCAGTCCGGTGGTTGCGAAAGATTGTCAAAAGCGCTTCCGGAGACTCCCGCAACTGCCAGGGTGCGGCAGCAAAAAGAGAACGGCAGATCATCCGGGCGGGACCCCGACTTCCGCAGCTGCCATATTTAGTTGAATGGGCAAAAGCCCGCAGATTTCCGCCGGACCAAAACCCCCGTAACAGGCGCTGCGAGCGTTCCGGACGAAGTCCGGAATGCCGCCGCCAAGCCTTTTTCTCTTACACCATCAAAAGGCGCATTCTCTTTTTCCACGGAAAAAGAGAATGGGGGGTTTGAATCTACCGGGCTTCCCCGGCACTCCCGTGCCAACGGAAAAAAGTCCCGCCCTGCGACGGAGCCGCAAAGCTGCCGGGCTTCCCCGGCAGAACGCTCACATCTCGATGAACTCCGCCACCCGCCCCAGCACTTTGGGCGTGCACACCGCCACCACGTCCGTGGTCTCGGAGTAGCTGACGCTCTCCACCTTGGCCTCCCGGTACAGCATGTCCAGCAGGCCGCCCTTGTCGTAGGGGATGTGGAGCGTCACCCGGCGGGAGCCCTTGTCCAGCCGCTTGTCGATCTTCTCCAGCAGCTGGTCCACGCCCGCGCCGGTACGGGCGGAGATGGTGACGATGTCCTCGCCGTGGGGCATGATCTCGCCCACCGGCAGACAGTCGCACTTGTTGAACACGTTGATGCGGGGCAGCCGGTCCGCCCCCAGCTCCGTGATGAGGCTCTCCACCACCTGGGCCTGCTGCTGCCAGTCCGGATTGGACACGTCGATGACGTGGAGCAGCAGATCGGCGTACTCCAGTTCCTCCAGTGTGGCCTTGAAGGCCTCCACCAGCTGGTGGGGCAGCTTGCGGATGAAGCCCACGGTGTCGGAGATCACCACGTCCAGGGTGTCGCTGACGGTGAGCAGACGGCTGGTGGTGTCCAGGGTGTCGAACAGCCGGTTGTTGGCAGGGATGGCCGCGCCGGTGAGCTGATTCAGCAGCGTGGACTTGCCGGCGTTGGTGTAGCCCACGATGGCCACCACCGGAATCTCGTTCTTCCGGCGGCGCTCCCGCTGGGTGCCCCGGACCCGCCGGACCTCGTTCAGATCCGCCCGGAGCTTGTCGATCTTCTTGTGGATGAGACGGCGGTCCGTCTCCAGCTGGGTCTCGCCGGGGCCCTTGGAGCCGATGGCCCCCTGGCCGCTGGTGCCGCCCTGTCGCTCCAGATGGGTCCACATGCCCGTCAGACGGGGCAGCAGATACTGGTACTGGGCCAGTTCCACCTGAAGACGGCCCTCCTTCGTCCGGGCACGCTGGGCGAAGATGTCCAGGATCAGGCCGCAGCGGTCCAGCACCTGGACGCCCAGCAGATCCGTCAGTACCCGCTGCTGGGAGGGGGACAGGTCGTTGTCGAAGATGACCATGGTGGCCCCCACGTTCTCGCAGTAGAGCTGGATCTCCGCCACCTTTCCCTCACCCACGAAGGTCCGGGGGTCCGGGGACGCCCGATTCTGGAGGACGGTGCCCACGGTCTCGCCGCCGGCGGTCTCCACCAGGGCGGCCAGCTCCTCCATGGAGCCCTCGTCGGCGTTTTCGTCTCGTTTCAGCACCGGTGAGTTCAGTCCCACCAGTACGACTTTGTCTCTGACTTCCTGTGTTTCGCGCATAGGTTCTCCTTCAATTTATCAGACTTCCTGAGTGGTATAGGCCTCCACCACCTGGCCGATGTACATGCGGTGCCAGCCCTCACCCTGGTAGAATTTCTTCGGAGCCGGATTCGTCAGGTGTTCGCCGCCCATGTCCTGGGCGTACAGCTTTTTGCACACCAGCACCCACTGGCTCTCCGCCACATAGGGGGCGTCCCCGGCGCCGTAGCGGACGGTGAGGCCGCACTCCCTGAACTTGTCCACGTCACGGCCGCTCCTGGTGCCGCAGTAGGCCATGACGGTCCCCTTCTTCTCGGCGGGGAGGACGGACACGGTGAAGTAGTCGTGGGACTCCATGAACTGGTAGGTATACCGCCCCGGGCGGACATAGACGGTGCAGGCGGGCAGATTCCACATCCGGCCCAGGCCGCACCAGCCGATGGTCATGGTGTTGCACTTCTCCCGGTCTCCGGCAGTGAGAAGGGCGTTGTTGGTGCCGAACACGGAGAAGATCTCCGGCGTCAGCTTCTGAGGGTCCGCGGGATGCAGTTCCATAATGGCAGAACTCCTTTCAATTGAAACGATGCGGGGCAGCCGCAGAACGGACCGCTCGCCGCGATGGGAGCGTCAGGCCGCGTCAAGCTGCCCGGCGATTTTCATATGAGGACAGTATATTCGTTTTCCGGCAAAAAGTAAAGGAACCGGCGTGGAAATCTTCTCCTTTTCCGGTGGGCGGCCAGCCGGACAGACAAAAAACAACTCCGCAGGCGGCGTTTCCTGCGGAGTTGATCCGGCCGGACGGACAGTTCGTCCGCGTCTATTTGCTTTTGGCGGGGGCAACGTCTTCGGCGGGGCTGTTGGTCTTCTCCAGAAACGCGTCCACGAAGGCGTCTTCCATCTTTTTGTAGCTTCCCACGACGGTGTCCTCAATGGTTTTATACGCGCCGATGACGGTCTCGCCGATCTTTCCGGGCTTCAGTTTATATTCGCTCATAGTCTGTTTCCTCCTGTTGTCTGAACGGTGTTCTGATGGTCATGATCCGGTCGATGATGGGCATATCTTACGGCGGGATCGTTTGGAAATTGCTTGAAAATCGTTTGAGAATTGTTAAATGGAAAAATTCCGACAGTCAGGAACCGTCGCCGGCCATTATCCGGACAAAAACCGGAAAGCTGTCGGTTGATTTTTGCAACCGGTGTTGGGATAATAGAGGAAAATCCATGGAAATCGAGGTGCGCTATGAAAGCGGCGATTTATGAAGGCAAGCAGGCGGTCTCCATCCGGGAGGTGCCCACGCCGGTCTGCGGGGACAACGACGTTCTGCTCCAAAATCTGTATGCCAGCATCTGCGGCACAGATGTGGCGGTCTATACCCACGGCCCCGGCACCGGCCATAAGATCACAGTGGGCGGAGAGTTTGGCCACGAGGTGGTATCCCGGGTGGCCGCCGTGGGGAAAAACGTAAAGGACTTCCGGGTGGGGGACCGGGTCTACCCCTATCCGCTGCTGGTCACCGGAGACACCGGCCGCGCGGGGACCATCGGCGGTTTTTCCGAATACATCCTGGCGCCGGATCCGCAGCCCGGCAGACAGCTCTACAGGGTACCGGACAGCATCCCGGATCAGACGGCCTGCCTGATCGAGCCCTTTACCGTGGGGACCCGGGCGGCACGGCGCAGCCTTCCCAGGCAGGGCGAAAACGCCATCGTCTTCGGCGCCGGCACCATCGGTATTGCCGCAGCCATTGCCCTGAAGGAGTTCGGGTGCGGGCAGGTCATGGTGACGGACTTGTCCGATCTGCGGCTGGAAAAGGCGGCGGGGCTGGGCTTCGCCGTCTGCAACTCCGGAAAGGAGGACCTGAAGGTCAAAGCCATGGAGGTATTCGGAACGGCCCGGAGCCTTACCGGTGAGACTGCGGATGTGGACATCTACATCGATGCGGCGGGCGCTCCCGGACTGATCGAACGGTATCAGGGAATGGGCAAGATCATGAGCCGTCTGGTGGCAGTGGCCGTTCTGGCGGGCAAACGGCCCATCGATGTGCTGGCCATGACCTACGCCCAGCATGCCATCATCGGCAGCGGCGGCTACATGCCGGAGGATGTGGAGATGGTTCTGGGCATCATGGCGGAGGGAAAGTATGACATCGCCTCCATCATCACCCATGAGTTCCCCCACGAAAAACTGGCGGAGGCCATCGAGACCGCCGCTCAGATCGACAGAGCGATGAACGTGGTCATCAACTACGGGCTTTGAAACAAAAAAGGGCTGTCCAGATGGACAGCCTTCACAATGCCTCGCTTTTCTGCCTGCGCAGCGGGCCGAAAAGCTGCCGCTGCGCGGCGCAAACGCCTGCTGACACAGGCTTTTTGCAGGCATTCGATCCAACACGAGGGGGCTCCCGGGCACCGTTGCGGCTTTGCGATTCCCGGCCCCTTCTGGGCCGCCAATCGTGCCGCTTCCTCGAAACCGGCTCGCTTTTTCCGCCGCTGGCGGCGCTTCGCCAGTTTCCCCCTCGTACTCCCCCTGCAAAAAAGAACTCTTTTCCTTCAGACAGGGTTTTTCGACAAGCTGGAGGGCTGTCCGGATGGACAGCCCTTTTCCTGTATGCGGGTGTGCCGCTCAGTCGTGGATGCCGCGGGTCAGGGGGATCAGCATCAGCAGGACCACGATGCCGATCAGGCCGATGACGATGCCCAGGACCATTCTGCTGAACACCATGACCATGCACATGCCGACGCCCAGCAGCAGTGCGCCCAGCACGCCCACAGCGGCGGAGCCCAGGGTCTTGGCACTGATCCTGACGGGGGCCTTTCCCTCCATCTTGCGCCAGACCAGCAGGGTGATCAGCAGGACTGCCAGTCCGATGACGCCGCAGACGATGCCCTGCCGGAACAGATCCCACTCAGGGAGCATGCACATACACATGCCCAGCGCGAAAAACACGATGCCGATGGTGCCGAGGATCAGTGCGGCGAAGCTGCTCTTTTTCATAATGTCGTTCTCCTTGTTCATCATTTGTGGTTTTGCTGCCGTTCTTGTCAACAGAGCGTACTCTACACCTGGATTATTGACCTTTTGTTTGGGTATTGTTTGAAAATTATTAAAAGCGGAACCCGGACGGAAACGCGCTTTTGTCCGTCGTGCCCTCCAGGGAAGCCGGTTGACGTTTCTTCCAAAATCAGTTACTATAGCAGGGAATCGACACCATCAGATACTGGATAACGAAAGGATGACCCCATGAGCATTAAGGCTATTTTATTCGATTTGGACGGCACGCTCCTGCCGATGGATCAGGACCTGTTCATCAAAACCTATTTTCAGCTGCTTGCGGTGAAGCTGGCGCCTCACGGCTATGACCCGAAGCAGCTGGTGGACGCCGTCTGGGCCGGAACGGCCGCAATGGTCAAAAACAACGGCCATCAGAGCAACGAGGCTGCTTTCTGGGAGAAATTCACGGAGCTTTTCGGCCCGCAGGCGAAAGAGGACCTGCCGCTGTTTGAGGAGTTTTACCGGAAGGAATTCGCGGGGGCGAAGGCGGTCTGCGGCTTCAATCCGAAAGCCGCAGAAACGGTGGCGCAGATCAAGGAGAGGGGACTCCGTGTGGCCCTCGCCACCAATCCCATTTTCCCGGCGGTGGCCACGGAGAGCCGCATCCGCTGGGCCGGGCTGGAACCGGAGGATTTCGAACTGTATACCACCTATGAGAACGCACGGTACTGCAAGCCCAACCTCAGCTATTACAGAGATATCGCGGAGCAGCTGGGTCTCGCACCGGAGGAGTGCCTGATGGTGGGAAACGACGTGACGGAGGACATGGCCGCCCAGACACTGGGCATGCAGGTATTTCTGCTGACCGACTGCCTGATCAATGCCGGACAGAAGGACATTTCGGTCTATCCCAACGGCGGATTCCCGGAGCTGCAAGCCCTGATCCGCACCCTGTAAAATATGAAACGCAGGCGACACCTGTCATTCGCTGACAGATGCCGCCTGCGTTTGCGTCCATTCAGTGGTAAATGCGGATGGAAGCGTATCTCTGGAATATTTCCAGTGCAAATGCAAACAAAAAGTTGGGTCTGTCTCAAATTCTGTGTAAACACCGAAATGCGGTGCAAATAGAGCAAAATATATTCAAGGTGGAAGTGGTGCAAGCTGCTGCCTTGTTTTCAAAATAACAGTAGATCGTGGGCATGTCAAGGGCGGGGGCGCCAGCCCCCGTTCATCTTGATCCTTGACATGCCGGTATGCAGCAGGTTATTCCGGCATGCGATCAGCAAAAAATACTGCCAGCTGAGCATGAATCATGCTCCAATCCTGTCTCCGGCCAGTCCATTTCTTTGTGATATCAATCATGGCCAGATACAGCATTTTCAGTAGGCTGTCATCGGTGGGGAACACGGATTTTGCCTTGGTCACCTTCCGAAGCTGATGGTTGAAGCCCTCGATGGTGTTGGTCGTATAGATCAGACGGCGAACCTCTTGGGGATCGATGACATCTTAAGAGGCGGAGTCGATATCAATAATGAGGGAAAGTTTGTCATTTCGGGAGAAAAAGCTGCAAGACTCCTTAGAGATACAATCCGGCTGCACCTCGATGCCGCAGTCGAAACGATAATAAATAAAAACGCCGCCCCGACAGAAGAGCCGAAGCGGTGAAAATAGAAAGGAAGGTATGCCACTGTGGAAAACGTAAAAACCGCTGAAACCTACTACACCGTAAAAGAAGCTGCGGAGATCCTGAAAACGAACACCTCGTCTATATATCAACTTGTGAAGACTGGGCGCCTGAGAGCTGCCCGCATTGGTAAGCGGTCAATCCGTATCCCCGCAAGCTCCTTTGACGCTCTCCTGTCCCCTGCGCCTGCACCGGCACCCGCAAAACCAACTCGCCGTATTATCACCAAGATCGTATAATCCCCCATATCCTTATGTGCGCTTTGGGCGGTGCTGCATAAGGAGGACGCGATGAAAAACACACTATACACAGCAACTGTAAGGTTGCCTGACGGAACACGCAAATGGGTACGAGCAAAAACGAAGGAGGAACTGGAGCAGAAGAAGGCAGAACTCCTCGTTCAAATCGGAGCCGGTCTGGATGTGCTGGATGACTCCACATTCGGTCAGTTTGCCGCGATATGGCTGAACACCTATAAGCGACCCTATCTGCGGGAGAAGTCACTCCAGGCCATTGAGAACGCCTTGAACAACCATATCCTCCCTTACCTGGATGCCGTTCCTCTGAAGAAGGTCACGCCGATACAGGTCCAGCTTATCATGGCCACACTGTCCGGCAAAAGCAAGTCGCTGAACAATCAGGTCATTCAGACTCTGCGGAACGTCTTTGATGCCGCCGTGGACAACAATCTCCTGCTGAAGTCCCCGGTCCCTAACAGTCTCCGGGTCGGCGGAATCCCTGCAAAAGAAAAAACGGCGCTGACTCCTGAGCAGAGCCAGCGCCTCCTCGACGCCGTGAATGGGACGAGAGCATATCTGTTTTGCCTGATCGCCTTGCAGACGGGAATGCGTCGCGGCGAGATCTGCGGCATAATGTGGTCGGACATCGACTTCCAGAACCGGATCATTCATGTGCGGCATAACGCGATCTTGAAGGACGGGATCACCACAGTGAGTGAGAACCTGAAAACCGCTTGCGCTGAACGTGACCTCCCGATACCGGACCTGCTATACTCTGCGTTGAGAGAAGTCTACAGGAGCACGAAGAGCGTCTATGTCGTTCCAGGAACAAAGGGAGCGCCGATGACCAAGAGCAGCTTCAAACGGATGATGGACATCATCGACAGCAGGACCGCCACCTCGGCGGATGAACTTGGCACCACGGTACGGAATACCAAGATTGTGCGGACCCTCGACTTCCCGGTTACCGCTCATCAGCTCCGGCACACCTATATCACCCGCCTGCTTGAGAGCGGCCTGGACATCAAGGAGATCCAGTACCTCGCCGGTCATTCCACTGTGGACATGACGCTCCGGGTGTACACGCATTACCAAAAGGAGAGCAGACAGGCAGAAACCGCGAAAAGGGTCAAAGCAGCCTTCGGAACCGATGTCACAGAGGTGCAACAACGGCAGAAAGCATGACATTCCGAACACGCGCGGCAAAAAAGAGCGAACACCTTGTGCCGCAATGGTTTAGCGGAGCCTCTGGATTCTGTTGCACCTGTTGCACCTACTCGCTGTTTGGACAGCATCCGCAAAAAACAAAAACCCCTCAAAGCCTTGCGGCTCTAAGGGATTTTTGGTACGCCGTGAGGGATTCGAACCCCCGGCCTTCTGGTCCGTAGCCAGACGCTCTATCCAGCTGAGCTAACGGCGCGTCCATACAGCAACAAAAAATGTTGTCAGGTAAAAAGCTTGAAAGCATTGATATACCTGGGTTTGATTATCGAGAGGCTAATCAGCGAGCGGGATATGTGTATGTTATATCCAATATTGGCGCTTTTGGCGAAAACATTTATAAAATTGGGATGACGCGACGTTTAGAGCCTCAAGATAGAGTTGATGAGTTAGGCGGGGCGTCTGTCCCATTTCGCTTTGATGTTCATGCGTTAATATTCTCCAATGATGCTCCTGCGTTAGAAGCAGCATTGCATAGAGCATTTGAAACCAAAAGAGTTATTGGAACTAAATCCTTGTATGATAAATGAAGGAGGGGAAATAAGAATGGGTATGTTTGGCTCAAAAGAAGAAAAAATAAGATGTTTTGAGGAAAACGTTTCCAGCCAAGGTGGGAGCATTTGTGAATACTTCGGAGATTTTAGCAAGGACTTGAGTGGTATTGACTTTCAAATTAATATATTTTTGAAGGAACATCCAAATTATAAAATTACTACAATGACATCGGCTATTGGTCCCCTTGGCGCAAGTGTTCTTTGCGTGTTTGAAAGGAAAGATATAGATAAGACTTTGCTTGGGCAAGCATCAACTGCTAATCTGTCACCCGCATTATCAACTACAAAGTCTCCCTCTTACTATGACGAATCCGTTTCATATCCAGAATCAAGTGGTGAAGATAGTGCAAAGGAGTCGATTTACTCAACAGCGATAGCATTGATGGAAATTGCAGAGGATTCATCAGACATTCAAAAAGCTATTGACCTTCTAGATTGTATTGATAATTATAAAGATGCAATAGAATTGAAAGAAGAACTCCGTAAAAAAATAGAATCCTATTAGTTTATTTGAAGTATCTTAATTAAAACCAGCGCCCTAGAATCATTTTTATTCCTGAGAGGTATAAGTACCCTCGTAACGGATTGCAAGCGATTCTAGGGCGTAATTTAATGATTAGATATCGTATTCCAATAGGAAAGCACGATGTTAGATGGATATAAGCGGCTACAAGACTATTCGTAAAGGTATACCTTGTCGAACACCTTGATATTCCCTCTCATTGACGTTCGTAAAATATAAAATTTATTTTACAAATATGTTCGTAAATATATTGACTTTTACGAACTATTCTGCTAGAATACGAACAGATAGAACAGAGGGGGCCATGATTATGGAAAACCGTACTTACTATTATGCAAGAGTCAGCAGCAAGGAACAAAACCTTGACCGCCAGATTGCCGCTTTCAAGTCTTTAGGAGCACAGGAGCGGGAGATCATCACCGACAAGGAAAGCGGTAAGGACTTAGACCGTGCTGGCTATCAGGCCCTTAAAAATGCAATACTGCGGCGTGGTGATACGCTGGTTATCAAGTCTTTAGATAGACTGAGTAGAAATAAGAGCGATATCAAGAATGAGCTGCAATTTTTTAAAGATAATGGAATCCGCCTAAAAGTCATTGACCTCCCTACAACCATGATGGAATTGCCAGAGGGACAGGAATGGGTCTTTGAGATGGTCAACAACATCTTAATTGAGGTTTTGGGGACTATTGCCGAACAAGAGAGAGCCAATATCAGGCAGCGTCAGGCCGAAGGTATCGAAGCCGCAAAGGCTAACGGCAAGAAATTAGGACGCCCTGCACTCGTTTTCCCTGCAAATTGGAATGAGGTCTATACCTCTTGGCAAGCCGGGGAAATCACCGCAAAGACTGCTATGGAGCAGACAGGAACGAAGAGAACCAGTTTTTATAAATTAGTGGGTATGATGGAAAATAAGGGTTGAGGAAGGAGCGGTATTGTGCTGGCTATCATATTGGCTGTAATTGTTATCTTTATAATCGTAAGGCTATTCAAAGCAGATAAACAGCAAGGCAAGCCGAAACAAAGCGGTGATACTATCCCCAAGACAAGCACAACAATTCGTTGCCCAAACTGCGGGAGCCCTGCCAAGCTTCATGGGAAGCAATGGGAATGTGGCTGGTGTGGAGATTATGGATATCTCCGTTAAAAGACTAGCTTTTTATGAGAATACCAAGTATAATAAACCGTGGGAAACAGGATAAAATCTGACTGATATCCAGAGAATAAACTTTATCCCAAATCATATGGCAAAAAATATCCCAGCGGTGTCCACGTTAACATGGGCCTGCTGGGATTTGTTTATGCGGCGGCGGAGGTATCATACGGCTTTACAGGTTAAATGCAGCAGCGTATTTTTCGGTGGCGTTTCGCATTTGCTGCAAATCCGCCTTGGCATAGAAATTCAGCGTTGTACTTGCATCAGCGTGTCCCAATATTTCCTGCACGCTTTTCACATCTGCACCCTGAGCAAGCAGTAACGTAGCACAGGAATGGCGCAGATCATGCGGGGAGAGGTCAGGGAAGCCGTTATTTTTCATGAACCGTTTAACGCGGCGAGTGATGGCGTTAGGGTCACGGGGTGAGAATATATCTCCATCTTTAGGAAATATAAATGCTTCTTCCAATATGGCGTTGGGATGCTGACGCTGGGTTTCTTCTTTTAACCGTTGGAGCAGCTGCATGGTGCTCGGTATAACTGGAATCGTGCGAATGCTGTTGATGGTCTTAGGCGTATTAACGAGGACGCCACTTTCCGGCGTATAAGTGACATTGCGCTCTATGCAGATTGTCCCGGCGGCTTCATTCACGTCCTTCCATTTCAGGCCCATGCACTCACCACGGCGAATTCCTGTTGTAACCAGCAGGCAAAGAATACAGCGAAAATCAAGCGGGCAAGCAGGAAGAATCCGGAAAAACTGAACCGCTTGCTCCTGCGTGAGAGCATCAACCGGATGCTTCTCTTTTTTGGGCGCATCTACCTTCTGCATAGGATTTTTAGCGATTATCTCCTGGTCTTCCGCATAATTAAAAATCAGATTTAAAGTGTTGTATTGATGATGGACTGTTTTCGCCGTCAAAGGCCCTCCGTTTTTACCTTTGTACTCCGTTCTGAGGTACACCAGATACTTTTGAATATCCAGTGCCGTGATTTCCTGGAGCACACGGCCATGGAAATAGGAATTGATGAGCTTGACCATGCTCAGATAGAAAGCAACTGTTTTGGGCTTTCTGTTATTTCCGCGTACCTGAAGCGGAAACCATACGTCATTCACGAAAGAGGTAAAATCGTCGTGGCGTTTCTCTGGTGGAATGGAATATGCCTGTCCCTGGGATTTTGCTTCCATCTCCGCCTGATAATCCGCTTTGATCTCCTGCTCCCATACATCCGCCGCGCGTTCAGCAGCTTTACGGGCCTTTGCGGGTGTCATTCCTTCTGGCGGCGTCCAGGTCATAAACCGGCGTATCTGCTTCTTCTGCGCATCCCTGCCCAAGCAGACAATGAAGCGGTAAGAGACCGTTTTCCCGTTCTTTTTGTTCTCACTGATTGTTGCCATTGATAACACCTTTCTTTCCGGTGCATCAATGTTTTCAGCCCTTTTTCCAGCTGTGTGCACTTTTTTGTGCACTTTCTGCTGCCAACATCACAATTCTATTCATTACTGATAAAAGAAAAAGTCTTGAAACCATTGTAGTTTCAAGACTTTTTTTTGGTACGCCGTGAGGGATTCGAACCCCCGGCCTTCTGGTCCGTAGCCAGACGCTCTATCCAGCTGAGCTAACGGCGCATGTCTGATGTCCTCCAGACAGCTTAATCATAATAGCACGTCTTTCCGGAAAATGCAAGAGTTTTTTTCACAAATTTTTCTTTTTTTCATCCGGTGGAAAAATCGGAAAAAAGATGCCCCGCCCGGCCGTGTAGACCCGTTATAACCTGCACCTTTACGGACAGGTGGGTCGCCTGCGATGCGCTTTATCGCTTCCAACTTCCAGCCGCAGAAGGCAGCCGGGAGGCCTGCGAACCACACACCGAACCAGCGTCCCGTATAACGAAATGTGGGTTAAAAAAAGATCTATCACGAACCGCGCAGGGTACCATACTAAGATAGCACAGCTTCCGCTGCTTTGCAATCGGGAAAACGGATTTTTTTGCGGAGCCTTTACGTCCCGCGGACGCTCACTCCCCGTCCTCCTCGTCGTCGTACAGTTCTTCCATGAAAGCCTCGTAGGCGGCCTGGAGCTCCTCGTCCGTGTCGCAGGTGGAGAGCAGGTCCTCGCCGTTCTCATGGATGACCTTCATGATGATCAGGCCGCTGTCCGGATCCTCCAGCGCCTCGTCGTCCTCACTCTCCGTGGGGAAGAAGGCCTGATATTCCGTGCCGTTCAGCTCCAGGGCACCGATGAATTCCAGAGTCAGTTCCTCACCATCCTCAGAGGTGACAGTAATAAAGGTGGGGCCGAATTCGTCGCTCATAAGACCTCCCTGCGCCAGCAGGCGCCTTTCAAAGAATCTGACCGGCCGCGGGAACCGTTCAGCGCGGCTCTCCGTTTCCGATGGTGCTATTTTACCCGCTCTGCCGGGAAAATGCAAGGCCGGATTCCATCCAAAATCTGCGAAACTGATTCGTTCAGGGGACGGAAAAACGTATACGATAAGGAAAAACAACGGAATCAGAAACTTTTTTAAGAGAAAAATAACATTTTAAAAGTTGACAGGCCGTGTTACAATAAAAGTTACTATGGAATGCTATGGACATTCGGCGCAGCCCTGCGGCGCCGGTCCTTCCAAATCTCAGAAAAGGAGGTGCCCTGTCAGTGGAACACGGAAGACGAGAACTGCCCGAGGAGCGTACGCCCCGCCGGAATTCCGGACAGCATCAGAGCACCAAGAGAAAGAAAAGGAAGCGGGGCTTCGGCATCGGCTTCATCCTCTTTACCATCCTGCTCATCGGCGTGCTGACCTGCGGCATGATCGCCGGTATCTTCATGCAGTATGTGAAGACCACCCTGTCCCCCAGCCTGAATGTGGACACCAATGACTACACCATGGACGAGTCCTCCATCATCTACTATCAGGACAAGGACAGCGGGGAGTGGATCGAGCTCCAGACGCTCCACGATAAGGAAAACCGCATCATGAAGAAGTATGCGGACTTCCCTGAGGAGCTGTGGCAGGCGGCGGTGGCCATCGAGGACCAGCGCTTCTTCCAGCACAACGGCGTGGACTGGAGGCGCACCATCGGCGCCACGGTGAACATGTTCACCCACGCCTCCAACACCTACGGCGGGTCCACCATTACCCAGCAGCTGCTGAAGAACCTGACGGGGGACAACGAGGGCACCGTCAAGCGGAAGGTCACGGAGATCTTCCGGGCATTGGAGTTTGAGAAGAAGTACTCCAAGGAGACCATCCTGGAGATGTATCTCAATGCCATCTATCTGGGCAAGGGCTGCTACGGCGTCCAGACGGCGGCCCAGTACTACTTCGGCAAGGACGTGGAGGAGCTGGATCTGGCGGAGTGCGCCTGCCTCATCGCCATCACCAACAACCCGTCCATGTACGGGCCGTTCTCCACCATCACGGTCAAGACCAAAAACGGCGACAAGACCCCAAGAGAGCTGAATAAGCAGCGCCAGGAACTGATTCTGGACAAAATGGCCGACGAGAAGACGGGCCTGTGCTTCATCACCCAGGAGGAGGCCGACGCCGCCAAGGCGGAGGAACTTCACTTTGTGGAGCGCACCACCACCGCCGACAAGGCCCTGGCGGAGAGCGTCAACGACGGACAGACCGCCTCCGGCTACCAGTCCTGGTTCGTGGATCAGGTCCGCACCGATGTCACCAACGATCTGGCGGAGGCCCTGGGCATCTCCACTTCGGAGGCGGAGTGGAAGATCCTCCACGGCGGCTGCAAGATCTACACCACCATCGACCCGGAGATCCAGGCCATCGCCGAGGACGTCTATGAGAACGACTACGTGGACGTCACCTCCGGCACCGGCCAGAAGCTGAAATCCGCCATCACCATCGTGGACGTCACCAACGGCAACGTGGTGGCCATGGTGGGCGACATGCGGCCCAAGCAGGGCGACATGCTGTTCAACTACGCCACGGACCCCAGCCAGCAGTGCGGCTCGGCCATCAAGCCCGTGTCGGTGTACGCCCCTGCGCTGGATGCCAATGTCATCACTCCGGCCACCATCTTTGACAACTATCCCGTCCGGATGCTGAATGACAACCCCTGGCCCCGGAACACCCCCTCCGGCTACAGCGGCATGGTGACGCTGTCCACCGCCATCGCCAAGTCCATCAACACCGTGGCGGTGCGGACGGTGGAGAAGCTGGGCGTGGACAACTCCTTCCGGTTCATGACAGAGAACCTGGGCTTCACCACCCTGGTCTCTGCGGAGGAGGACGCCGTCTACAATGATCTGAACAGCAGCTCCCTGGGCATGGGCGGTCTCACCTACGGCGTCACCACCGAGGAGATGGCCGCGGCCTACGCCGCCTTCGCCAACGACGGCGTCTACAACTCCCCCCGTCTCTATGTGAAGGTGACGGACAACAAGGGCGAGGTGCTGCTGGACAATGAGGCCGAGACCCACGTGGCCATGAAGGAGACCACCGCCTACTTCATGAACAAGTTCCTCCAGGGCGTCGTCTCCTCCGGCACCGCCACCTCCGCCAGCTTCGGCGGCATGGCCATCGCCGGCAAGACCGGTACCACCAGCACCAACTACGACCAGTATTTCGTGGGCTACACGCCCTATTACAGCGCGGCGGTGTGGACCGGCTACCGGAACAACGAGAAGATCGTCTATTCCGGCAAACCCGCCATCACCATGTGGAAGAAGGTCATGAGCCGCATCCACGAGGATCTGGAGTACAAGTCCTTCAGCAAGCCCTCCAGCGGCATCACCACCATCCGAGTCTGCGCCGACAGCGGCATGCTGCCCGGAGAGAACTGCAATCTGGATCTGCGGGGGAGCCGGGTCATCTCCGTGGAGATCGCCACCGGCACCGGTCCCACCGAGGTCTGCACCATGCACGAGCTGCGGGATTACTGTACCGAGGGCCAGTGTTTGGCCGGCGAGTTCTGCCCGGAGGAGAGCGTGGAGCAGCATGCGTTCCTGAACTATACCCGGGAGAACTTCGGCGAGAACGTGGTGGCCGATGACAATGCCTACCTCATCAGCACGCTGGAGGCCATCGAGGCCTGTCCCGTCCACACGGAAGCAATCGAGCCGGACCCCGAGGATCCGGAGTTCCCCGTCGATCCGGAGAATCCGGGCGGCGGTACGCTGCCCGTCACCGGCGAAGAGCCGGGGACGCCTGTCACCCCGCCCTCTGGCGGTGACACCGGCGGAGGAGACCATGGCGGCGGTACGTCTTCCGGCGGCGATACCGGCACCGCCGAGCCCACGGAACCCGGCGGCAACTGGTATGACAGCCTCTGGGGGAATCATGTTCCCGCGGAGCCATAAACGCACAGCTCAGGCCGGCGGACACAGCTTGTGTCCGCCGGCTTTTTCTGCCGCAAGAGATTGTGTTTCAGAGGGGCGGACTCGTCATTTTGCCTACGGCGGACGAGAAAACCGGGGAAAGATTCCCCTCTTTCCACAAAAGTTTTTTCCCATTTTTGGTTGCAAGCCACGGACATTTGTGTTACTATAAACGACATACGAAGGACAGATGACCGTGGGAGGCGGACCAAATGAGCAGAGAGGTCAAATATTACATCGTTGCCGCGGACGCCCTGCCGGAGGTTTTCATCAAGGTGGCGGAAGCCAAACGGATGATGCAGACCGGCGAGGCGGCCACCGTTGGAGCGGCCACCCGCATGGCGGGGATCAGCCGGAGCGCATTTTACAAGTACAAGGACTCCGTCCAGCCGTTCAACGACATGAAGGCGGAGCATATCATCACGTTTTACGGGATGCTGAAGGACAATACCGGCGTGCTGTCCCGGGTGCTGAGCGTGTTTGCCGCATCCGGCGCCAATATCCTGACCATCAACCAGAGCATTCCCACCAACGGCTGCGCGGCAGTGACCATCTCCGCCGAGACCAGCGATATGGCGGAGAGTCTGGAGGCCCTGCTGGCTGAGGCAGAGGCCGTGGAGGGTGTCGTGAAGTTCGAGGTGACTTCGGCCTGATAGGGGATGCGCCCCTGAGACGGAGCGTGGAACGGATAGAAAAAGGAGAGAGATATGATCAAGATCGCGATTCTGGGCCTGGGCACCGTGGGAACGGGCGTGGCCAAAGTCATTGGCGAGAACGCCAAGCAGATCGAGCGGAAGCTGGGAGAGCCCCTTCAGGTGAAGACCATTCTGGTCCGCCACTTCAAGGACGGCCCCTATCGCCAGTTGATGACTGATGATTTCAGGAAGATCGAGGAAGATGATGAGATCCGGGTGGTGGTGGAGACCATCGGCGGCGTGGACGCGGCCTATGAGTACACCAAGCGGGCCCTGAGCGCCGGCAAGCACGTGGTCACCGCCAACAAGCAGCTGGTGGCGGAGAAGGGCTGCGAGCTGCTGGCCCTGGCGGCGAAGAAGAACGTCCGGTATCTGTTCGAGGCCAGCGTGGGCGGCGGCATCCCCGTGCTGCATCCCATCCGGGAGTGCCTGGCGGCCAACCGCATTGAGGAGATCTACGGCATCCTCAACGGCACCACCAACTACATCCTGACCCGCATGGTCCGCACCGGCGCCTTCTTTACCGATGCCCTGCGGGAGGCCCAGGCCAAGGGTTACGCCGAGGCGGATCCCTCCGCCGACATCCACGGCACCGACGCCGGACGGAAGATCTGCATTCTGGCGGATCTGGCCTTCGGCCATCAGGTGCTGCCGGAGAGCGTGCCCATGGAGGGCATCTCCAAGCTGTCCCTCCGGGACGTGAAGATCGCGGAGCGGGCGGGCTACCGCATCAAGCTGCTGGGCCGGACCCTCCGGATGCCTGGCGGCGGCCGGACGGCCTATGTGGCGCCCCATCTGGTGCCGGAGGACCATCCCCTGGCCAATGTGGAGGACGTGTTCAACGCCATCGTGGTCCGGGGCAACGCCACCGGCGAGGTGATGTTCTACGGCAAGGGCGCAGGCGAGATGCCCACCGCCTCCGCCTGCGTCTCCGATGTGATGGAGGCCGTGGGCCATTCCGCCGTCCATGAGGAGAACCTGCCCTGGACGGAGGACAGTTCGGGCTTTGTGGACCCCCAGGAGCTCCACACCCGGTTCTATTTCCGCATTGAAGGCAGCCTCACCGACGCGGCCATGGCCTTCGGCCAGGTGGAGGTCCTCAGCGAGGACGGCGAAACCGCCTTCCTGACGAACCGCATCAGCGGCACCGCAGCGACAGAGCAGTCCGACAGGCTGAACGTGCTGGCCTGCATGCGGGTGATGGAATGAGAGAGATAAGGCATTGCCTTTCCAAGACCAATCTGAGATAAAGAGGGAAACACTATGAGTTTGATCGTACAGAAATTCGGCGGTTCCTCCGTGCGGGATGCCCAGCGGGTGAAGAACGTGGCCGGCATCATCGCGGAGACCTACCTCCAGGGCAATGACGTCATCGTGGTCCTGTCCGCCCAGGGCGACACCACCGACGACCTCATCGCCAAGGCGGAGGAGATCAATCCCCACGCCTCCAAGCGGGAGATGGACATGCTCCTGTCCACCGGCGAGCAGATCTCCGTGGCGCTGTGCGCCATGGCGCTGGAGGCCATGGGCCTGCCCTGCGTGTCCCTGAACGCCTGGCAGGTGGGCATCCAGTCCACCTCCGTCCATTCCGACGCCCGGATCAAGAAGATCGATTCCGAGCGCATCCAGGCGGAGCTGGATCAGCACCACATCGTCATCGTCACCGGCTTTCAGGGCGTGGACCGCAACGGCGATATCACCACGCTGGGCCGCGGCGGCTCCGACACCAGTGCCGTGGCGCTGGCGGCGGCCTTCAAGGCGGACCGCTGCCAGATCTACACCGACGTGGACGGCGTGTACACCACCGATCCCCGCATCGTCTCCAACGCCCGGAAGCTCCAGGAGATCACCTATGATGAGATGCTGGAGCTGGCCAGCCAGGGCGCCCAGGTGCTGCACAACCGCAGCGTGGAGCTGGCGAAAAAATTTCATGTCAATCTGGAAGTTCTGTCCAGCCTCGAGAAGAAGCCGGGCACTATCGTTAAGGAGGTCACCAAAGTGGAAAAGACAAATATCGCAGGTGTGGCAAAGGACACCAGCATCGCCCGTATCGCGCTCGTCGGCCTGCAGCACAATCCCGGGGTCGCATTCCAGGTCTTCGACCTGCTGAGCAAGAGCAACATCAACGTGGACGTGATCCTGCAGTCCATTGGACGCGAGGACACCAAGGACATCACCTTCACCGTCCACAAGAAGGACATGGCCGAGGCGGAGCAGATCCTCAACGAGCACAAGTCCGCTCTGAAGTTCGACCACCTGGAGGACGACGACAAGATCGGCAAGGTCTCCATCGTGGGCGCCGGTCTCATGAGCAACTGCGGCGTGGCCGCCAAGATGTTCGAGGCCCTCTATGAGGCGGGCATCAACATCCAGATGATCAACACCTCTGAGATCCGCGTCTCCGTCCTGCTGGACGAGGAGGACGTGAACAAGGCGGTAAAGGCCATCCACGCCAAGTTTTTCGACGAGGTCTGATCCCCTTCTGAAGACGAAACAGCGCCCCGGCCGACATAGACGGCCGGGGCGTTCCGCGTGTGCGGAGAACGGGAATGAAAAAGAGGACCGCCCGCCGGGCAGTCCTCTTTGCTGTTCAGTTCTTCAGGCTGTGGAGCGGCGCGGGGATGCGTCCGCCCCGGGCCACGAAGGCCGCACTGGACTCGGGATGCACCGGCATCACCGGGGCGGAGCCCAGCAGGCCGCCCATCTCCACGCTGTCGCCCACGGTCTTGCCGGGGGCGGGGATGACGCGGACGGCGGTGGTCTTGTTGTTCACCATGCCGATGGCCGCCTCGTCGGCGATGATGGCGGAGATGGTCTCGGCGGGGGTGTCGCCGGGGACGGCGATCATGTCCAGACCCACGGAGCAGACGCAGGTCATGGCCTCCAGCTTGTCCAGGCACAGGGTGCCGGACTGGGCGGCGGCGATCATGCCCTCGTCCTCACTGACGGGAATGAAGGCGCCGGAGAGACCGCCCACGCTGGAGGAGGCCATGACGCCGCCCTTCTTCACGGCGTCGTTCAGCAGGGCCAGGGCAGCGGTGGTGCCGTGGGTGCCGCAGGTCTCCAGACCCATCTCCTCCAGGATGCGGGCCACGCTGTCGCCCACGGCGGGGGTGGGGGCCAGGGACAGGTCCACGATGCCGAAGGGGGTGTCCAGCCGGCGGGAGGCCTCCTGGGCCACCAGCTGGCCCATGCGGGTCACCCGGAAGGCGGTCTTTTTGATGGTCTCCGCCACTACGTCGAAGGGCTGGCCCTTGACGCTCTGGAGAGCGTGGTGCACCACGCCGGGGCCGGAGACACCCACGTTGATGACCTTCTCCGCCTCGCCCACGCCGTGGAAGGCGCCGGCCATGAAGGGGTTGTCCTCCACGGCGTTGCAGAACACCACCAGCTTGGCGCAGCCCAGGCCGTCCCGGTCGGCGGTGGCGGCGGCAGTCTCCTTGACGATGCGGCCCATGAGGGCCACGGCGTCCATGTTAATGCCCGCCCGGGTGGAGCCCACGTTGATGGAGGAGCAGACGAAGTCCGTGCTGGCCAGGGCCTCGGGGATGGAGCGGATGAGCCGCTCGTCGGCCTTGGTCATGCCCTTCTGCACCAGGGCGGAGTAGCCGCCGATGAAGTTGACGCCGCAGGTCTTGGCGGCCCGGTCCATGGTGACGGCGAAGGGGGCGTAGTCCTCGGTGTTGCTGGCGGCGGCCACCAGGGACATGGGGGTGACGGAGATGCGCTTGTTGACGATGGGGATGCCGAACTCCCGCTCGATGTCCTGGCCGGTCTTTACCAGCTTCTCGGCATAGCGGGTGATCTTGTTGTAAATTTTGTCGCAGGCTCGTTTGGGGTCCTCGTCGCAGCAGCTCAGCAGGGAGATGCCCATGGTGATGGTCCGGATGTCCAGATGCTGCTGGTCGATCATCTCAATGGTGGAGAGAATGTCCTTTTGTGTAAGCATAGAAACCTCCGAAAGAGATAGGAGATAGAAGATAGGAGATAGGAGATGCGAATTAGGAATTAGGAGTTAGGAATTAGGAATTCGCCTGTCCGGCTCTGCCGGACAAAACTGCCGGACCGGGAAGGGGGTCCCGGGGGGTTACACCCGTTTTCCCCCCGTATTTTTTGCCGGGGGCGAAATATAATTGCTGGGGGCGGGTAACCCACCGTGACCCCTATTTTTACAGACACGTCAAAA
>NZ_JBQHUP010000044.1:0-21837 GCF_052065175.1 Dysosmobacter sp. HCP28S3_G4
GGCTGGCGAAGCTTTTTCTCCAGTCTGTTTTGTTATGCCCTTTTTCAGTCGCGCAAATTTTGCGGGACTTTTTTCATTTCAGCTATTGACTTTTGTTTGCAGGACTCCTGTTGATGTCGATACACGCTCCCGCGCCGGGCGGGGCGGTCATTTCACTCTGCTATGATATCACATACCCGGAAAAACGGAAAGAAAAACTTGCGGTCTCCCCGTCCGGAATCTCCGCCGCGGCGCTTCCTCAGGCCCGAACAGGAAAAAACACAGAAAATTGAAATTTTTCCTGCTTTATCCCCGCTGGAACCGGTTGACATCTCCGGAAAAAGCCGGTACAATGAGGAACGCAACTCTGTCCTTTGGCAGTTTAAATTGAAAAGGAGCCCTTGCGCCATGATGACACTGGAAGATTTCAAAACCGCCCGGAACGTGCTGAAGGGCGTTATCAACGAGACCCATCTGATCCACTCTCCCGCTTTGTCCAAAGCCTCCGGAAATTCCGTGTATCTGAAGCCGGAGAACATGCAGGTCACCGGCGCCTACAAGATTCGGGGCGCATACTATACCATCTCCACCCTGTCGAAGGAGCAGAAGTCCCGGGGTCTGGTCACCGCCTCCGCCGGAAACCACGCCCAGGGTGTGGCCTACGCCGCCCAGAAGGCCGGTGTCCCCGCCACCATCTGCATGCCCACCACCACGCCCCTGGTGAAGGTGAACAACACCAAGGACTACGGCGCACGGGTCCTGCTCCATGGCGCCACCTTTGACGATGCGGCGGAGCTGGCCGCCAAACTCTCCGCCGAGGAGGGTCTGACCTACGTCCACCCCTTCAACGACCTGACGGTGGCCACCGGCCAGGGCACCATCGCCTATGAGATCTTCTCCGACCTGCCGGACGTGGACGTGATCCTTGTGCCCATCGGCGGCGGCGGACTGGCAGCGGGCGTGTCCACCCTGACGAAGCTGCTGAATCCCAACGTGAAGGTCATCGGCGTGGAACCGGCAGGCGCTGCCTCCATGTCCGAGAGCCTGAAGGCGGGCCATGTCGTTACCCTGCCCAAGGTGGACACCATCGCCGACGGCGTGGCTGTGAAGACACCGGGCGACAAGGTCTTCCCCTACATCCAGGCCAACGTGGACGAGGTCATCGCCATCCGGGACGATGAGCTGGTGGACGCCTTCCTGGACATGACGGAAAAGCACAAAATGGTGGTGGAGAACGCAGGCCTGCTGACCATCGCCGCCCTGACCCATCTGGACTGCCGGGATCAGAACGTGGTGTCCGTGCTGTCCGGCGGCAACATGGACGTCATCACCATGTCCTCCCTGATCCAGCACGGCCTCATCAACCGGGGCCGGGTGTTCACCTTCTCCGTCCATCTGCCGGACCGGCCCGGTGAGCTGCTGAACGTGGCCCGCATCATCGCCGAGGAGGACGGCAACATCATCAAGCTGGAGCACAACCAGTTCGTCTCCATCAACCGCCAGAGCGCCGTGGAGCTGAAGGTGACGCTGGAGGCCTTCGGCCACAGCCACAAGGAGAAGATCCTGGGCGCCCTCAGCGCCAGCGGCTACGACGCCATGGAGGTCCGCACCGACAGCTTCTGAGAAGCGGTTTTCCGCCGTACACACCAGCCCGGAGAGAAAAATTCTCTCCGGGCTGTCACCTTTTCCGGCCCCGGCGCGTCTTAATAACAGACCGGTCAAAAACAAGAAGGGAGGCGCGGCGCCATGAAGCCCACCACAAAAGCCTGGTTCACCCAGCAGGTCATCTGCCACCAGACGTCCCTGTTCCGCACGGCCCGTGCCATCCTGTCCAGTGACGAGGACGCGGAGGACGCGGTACAGGAGGCCATTCTCTCCGCCTATACCCGGCTGGACACGCTCCGGGACCCGGAAAAATTCAAGCCCTGGCTCCTGCGCATTCTGGTGAATCAATGCTACACCCTCCGCCGTCAGGAGAAGCCCACCGTGGACCTGACGGAGGTAGCGGACATCCTGCCGGCCGAGACCCGTGACACAGCGGAGTCCCTGACGCTGCGGCAGGCGGTGGAGCAGCTGCCCCAGGACTTGCAGGCGCCCATCACCCTGTTCTACTACGAGGATCTCACGATCCGTCAGATCGCCCGGGTCCTGTCCCTGTCGGAGCCGGCGGTGAAGACCCGGCTCAGCCGGGGCCGGGACCGTCTGCGGCGGCTGATGACCTGAACGGCAGTATGGAGGATTTTCAATGAACGATCAGGAATTTGACAAAGCAATGCGGGAGCGCGCACGGACAGAGGACTTCCGTCTGCCGGAGGATTACCCCGGCAGGGTGTTCGCCGCCTGCGCCTCCCTGAAGGAGACAACCGGACGCGTCAGGAAAAAGCGCTCCCTGACCCACTGGGCCGCCGGTGTGGCGGCGGCGCTGGCCGTATTTGTGGCAGTCCCCAATCTCTCCGCCGGCGCGGCGGCGTTTCTGGAAGATCTGCCCCTTCTGGGGCCGGTGGTGGAGGTCATCACCTTCCGCCACTACACCTATGACGACGGCCACGGTCAGGCGGATGTGGAGACGCCCCGGATCCAGGCTGCGGGCAATGCGGCCGCCGCCGTCAACGCGGACGTCCAGGCGTATGTTGACCGCCTGACGGAGCAGTTCCAGGCGGACTGCGCCACCCTGGGCGAGAGCTATGAGTCCCTGGACGTGACTTACAGCGTGGTCACAGACACGGAGGACTGGTTCACCCTCCGGGTGGACGCCGTGGAGACCATGGCCAGCGGCTATCAGTTCAGCCGGTTCTACAACATCGACAAGGCCGCCGACGCGGTGGTGCCCCTTGAGGAGCTGTTCCGTCCCGACTCCGGCTGGGCGGAGGCCCTGACAGAGGAGGTCCTGCGCCAGATGACGGAGCAGGAGGACCCGGAAAACGGCGTCACCTACTTCCCAGAGGAGTTCACCGGCATCGATACCGGACGGAACTACTATTTCGACGGGAACGGCGGTCTGGTGCTGGTGTTCGACGAGTACGAGATCGCGCCGGGCTCTATGGGGATGCCGGAGTTTACCATCGGCCGCAGCGTATACGAACCATTTTTGAAATGATCTTTTGGGGGAACTACTATGATAAAACGCATCGCCGTGTGTTTTCTGGCGGCATTGCTGCTGATCTGTGCCGGATGCGGCACGCAGAAGGCCCAGGACACTGTTGAGGAGCAAAGGACCCTCACCGGCACGCTGGATGAAGTCAAGGACTTTATGTTCGTAGTCACGGATGACCAGGGTGAAAGCTACGCCCTCACCTTTGACGGCAGCGCGCCGGAGGGTCTGGATGACCAGAAGATTGGGGACCGCGTGACAGTGACCTACACGGGAGAGCTGTCCGTGGTGGACAGCTTCACCGGCCAGATTCTCTCCGTGGAAGCCGCGGACTGAGTCAGACCGCATCCGACCTTTCAACAAATGAATCAGAAAGCCCCATCCCTTCACTACCGGGATGGGGTTTCCTTTTCATAATTCTGCGTCTCCGGTCGCTTTTTCGCACGATCCGTCAAACGTCCCTGCCGCTCACCCCTTTAAAATATCCGTGTTCCGGTACTGGATGGCCTCCGCCAGATGGACGGCGCTGATGTCCTCGTCGCCGTCCAGGTCGGCGATGGTACGGGCCACCCGCAGAATGCGGTCATGGGACCGGGCCGTCAGGCCCATGCGCTCAAAGGCGTTTTTCATCAGCGTCTCGCCGGCGCTGTCCAGACGGCAGAAGGTCCCCACCATGGGCGGCGTCATATGGGCGTTGCAGGCGACCCCCGTTCCGGCGAAGCGCCGGGTCTGGATCGCGCGGGCAGCGTCCACCCGGCGCTTGATGTCCGCGGAGGACTCCGGCGTCTCCTTCCGCTGCATGGCCTCGTACTCCACCGACGGGACGTTGACGTGGAGGTCGATGCGGTCCATCAACGGGCCGGAGATCTTCTCCACATATCGCTGCACCTCCCGGTCCGAGCAGGTGCACTTTCCGGAGGGATGCCCCCGCCAGCCGCACCGGCAGGGGTTCATGGCGCACACCAGCTGGAACCGCGCCGGGAGATGGAGGGTGCCACCGGCCCGGGCCACGGTGACGGTGCCGTCCTCCAGGGGCTGACGCATGGTCTCCAGCACGTCCCGGCGGAACTCCGGCAGCTCGTCCAGAAACAGCACGCCGTTGTGGGCCAGGGAGATCTCCCCCGGCCGCATGAGGGGGCCGCCTCCCGCCAGTGCCGCCGAGGAGGCGGTGTGATGGGGCGATCGGAAGGGCCGGGCCGTCAGTAAAGGATGACTCCTGTCCAGCAAACCCGCCACGGACCAGATGGCCGATGTCTCCAGAGACTCCTCCCGGCTCATGTCCGGCAGGATGGAGGGCAGCCGCTTGGCCAGCATGGATTTTCCCGCGCCGGGAGAGCCGATGAGCAGGAGATTGTGTCCGCCGGCGGCGGCCACCTCCATTGCCCGCTTGACATGCTCCTGCCCCATTACGTCCCGGAAGTCCGGCAGAGCGGTCTCCGACGGCTCCGGCTCCCAGACCGGGGCGGGGGATAGCGGCGTATCTCCCCGGAGATGGTCCAGCAATGCCGTCACATCCGGTACGCCGTACACCGTCAGTCCCCCGGCCAGGGTGGCCTCCGCCGCGTTCACCGCCGGAACGAACAGCCGCCGGATGCCCGCCGCCTTCGCGGCCAGGGCCATGGGCAGCACGCCGTTGACGCCACGCAGCGCCCCGGTGAGGGACAGCTCTCCGATGAAAGCCGCGTCCGGCGGCAGACGCCGCAGCTCCCCCGCCGCCGTCAGCAGTCCTACGAAGATGGGCAGATCGTAGATCGTGCCCTCCTTCTTCTGTCCGGCGGGGGCAAGGTTCACGGTGATGCGGCTCACCGGAAATTTGGCCCCGCAGTTCTTCACCGCCGCCCGGACCCGCTCCCGGGCCTCCCGGACGGCGGCGTCGGGCAGCCCCACAATATCGAAAGCCGGCAGGCCGCCGGAGAGGAAGCACTCCACGCTGACCTCATATCCCTTCAGTCCCGACAGTCCCATGGACCGGACGGTGACCACCATAATAGATCCCCCTTTATTTTCCAGTGCCGGCAGCAGTTGGATGCAGGCGCTGTTGTATGAACTCCAAGTTGGAAAACACACCTGTAAAAACCGCCCCGGATTTCAAAAACAGTTTACCACAACATGACGAAAAGCGAAATAAGAAAACGAAAATAGTGACGAAAAGCGCCCGGTTGATTTGTTCTTTCTACAAAAAAACAAAAAATTGCAGAAAAAATGACAATTGAATCATTTACATTGAAACTCTCAGGTGCTATAATACGATTGCTTGAAATTTGACAGGCCGGTCCGCGGCCTGCCGGATCTCATGGTTCCGTCAACATGCTGTTGCTCGAACAGCAAATTATAGGAGGTAAGTTTATGGCAAGAAAGTTCAAGTCCATGGACGGTAATACCGCGGCTGCCCACGTCAGCTACGCATTTACCGAAGTGGCGGGTATCTATCCGATCACCCCGTCCTCTCCCATGGCAGACATGGTGGACCAGTGGTCTGCCAACGGCCGGAAGAACATCTTCGGCACCACCGTCAAGGTGTGCGAGATGCAGTCCGAGGCCGGTGCTTCCGGTACCGTCCACGGCTCTCTGGCCGCCGGTGCTCTGACCACCACCTACACGGCGTCTCAGGGCCTGCTGCTGATGATCCCCAATATGTACAAGATCGCCGGCGAGCTGCTGCCCTGCGTGTTCCACGTGTCCGCCCGTACCGTGGCCACCCACGCTCTGAACATCTTCGGCGATCACTCCGACGTCATGGCCTGCCGTCAGACCGGCTTCGCCATGCTGTGCGAGAACGACGTCCAGGAGATCATGGACCTGGCTCCCGTGGCCCATCTGGCCGCCATTGAGGGCCGCGTTCCCTTCATCAACTTCTTCGATGGTTTCCGTACCTCTCACGAGATCCAGAAGGTCGCCGTGTGGGATTACGAGGATCTGAAGGAGATGTGCGACATGGACGCCGTGGCCGCGTTCCGCAAGCACGCCCTGAATCCCGAGCGCCCCAACATGCGCGGCTCTCATGAGAACGGCGATATCTTCTTCCAGCACCGCGAGGCCTGCAACCCCTACTATGAGGCCCTGCCCGCCGTTGTTGAGAAGTACATGGACAAGATCAACGCCAAGCTGGGCACCGACTACAAGCTGTTCAATTACTATGGCGCTCCCGACGCTGACCGCGTCATCATCGCCATGGGCTCCATCTGCAACGTGGCCGAGGAGGTCATCGACTATCTGACCGCTCAGGGTGAGAAGGTCGGTATGGTCAAGGTCCACCTGTATCGTCCCTTCGCCGCCGACCGTCTGCTGGAGGCCATTCCCGCTACCTGCAAGAAGCTGGCCGTTCTGGACCGCACCAAGGAGCCCGGCTCCCAGGGCGAGCCCCTGTACATGGACGTTGTCACCGCTCTGGCCAATGCCGGCCGCTTCAGCGGCATGACCGTCATCGGCGGCCGCTATGGTCTGGGCAGCAAGGATACGCCTCCCTCCTCCGTGTTCGCCGTGTATGACGAGCTGAAGAAGGACGCTCCCAAGCACCAGTTCACTCTGGGCATTGTGGACGATGTCACCAACCTGAGCCTGGAGGAGAAGCCCGCTCCCGGTGTTGCCGCTGCCGGCACCATCGAGTGCAAGTTCTGGGGTCTGGGCGGCGACGGCACCGTCGGCGCCAACAAGAACTCCATCAAGATCATCGGCGACCATACCGACAAGTATGTTCAGGCGTACTTCCAGTATGACTCCAAGAAGACCGGCGGCGTCACCGTCAGCCACCTGCGCTTCGGCGACAAGCCCATCAAGTCTTCTTATTATATCAACAAGGCCGACTTCGTGGCCTGCCACGTGCCCGCCTACATCGCCAAGGGCTTCCCCATTGTCCGCGACGTGAAGCCCGGCGGCACCTTCCTCATCAACTGCCAGTGGGATGACAAGGAGCTCAGCGAGAAGCTGGACGCCGCCTCCAAGCGCTACATCGCCAAGAACAACATCCGGGTCTACACCATCGACGCCATCGACCTGGCTGCCAAGATCGGCATGGGCAAGCGCACCAACACCATCCTGCAGTCCGCGTTCTTCTCTCTGGCCAATGTCATGCCTCAGGCCGAGGCCATCCAGTACATGAAGGACGCCGCCACCCACTCCTACCTGAAGAAGGGCCAGGACGTGGTCGACATGAACCACAAGGCTATCGACGCCGGCGCCACCGCCTACAAGAAGTTCGATGTGCCCGCTGACTGGGCCGACGCCGTGGATACCCCCGACACCACCGTGCTGGAGGGCAAGCCCGAGCTGGTAGAGCAGGTCAAGACCATCCTCAACCCCGTCGGCAAGATGGACGGCGACAGCCTGCCCGTCTCCGCTTTCGTCAAGCATGTGGACGGCCAGTTCGAGCTGGGCGCCGCCGCTTACGAGAAGCGCGGCGTGGCCGTGAGCGTTCCCACCTGGGACGCCGCCAAGTGCATCCAGTGCAACAACTGCGCGTATGTCTGCCCCCATGCCACCATCCGTCCCTACGCTCTGACTGAGGAAGAGGCTCAGAACGCTCCCGCCGCCGCCAAGATCGTTCCCGTCAAGGCCGGTAAGGGCAAGGGCGTCTATCAGTACACCATGGCCGTCTCTCCGCTGGACTGCATGGGCTGCGCCGTCTGCGTGGGCCAGTGCCCCGTGGGCGCTCTGACCATGGTTCCCCAGGAGCAGGAGGCCGCTCAGCAGGATGTGTTCAACTACTGCGTCGACAAGGTCTCCGAGAAGAAGGACATGCAGGACAACACCGTCAAGGGCAGCCAGTTCCGGCAGCCCATGCTGGAGTTCTCCGGCTCCTGCGCCGGCTGCGCCGAGACCAGCTATGCCCGCCTGATCACCCAGCTGTTCGGCGACCGGATGTACATCTCCAACGCCACCGGCTGCTCCTCCATCTGGGGCGGTCCCGCCGCTACCTCTCCCTACTGCACCAACAAGGAAGGCCATGGTCCCGCCTGGTCCAACTCCCTGTTCGAGGATAACGCCGAGCACGGCCTGGGCATGTATCTGGGCCAGCAGGCCACCCGCAACCGTCTGGCCGATCTGACGAAGCAGATCATCGCTGTCCAGTACACCGACGAGGCCATCAAGGCCGCCGGCCAGGAGTGGCTGGACACCATGGAAGACGGCAAGACCAACGGCGACGCCGCCAAGAAGTACATTGCCGCTCTGGAAGCCGCTGTGAAACCCGACTGCCCCTGTGACGCCTGCAAGCTGGGTCGCGAGATCCTGGCTGACAAGGAGTTCCTGGCCAAGAAGTCCATGTGGATCTTCGGCGGCGACGGCTGGGCCTACGACATCGGCTTCGGCGGCGTGGACCACGTCCTGGCCTCCGGCAACGATGTGAACATCTTCGTGTTCGACACCGAGGTCTACTCCAACACCGGCGGACAGGCTTCCAAGGCCTCCAACATCGGCCAGGTCTGCCAGTTCGCTGCTGCCGGTAAGGAGATCAAGAAGAAGTCCCTGGCTGAGATCGCCATGTCCTACGGCTACATCTACGTGGCTCAGGTCGCCATGGGCGCCAACCCCGCTCAGACCCTGAAGGCCATTCAGGAGGCCGAGGCCTATCCCGGTCCCTCCCTGATCATCGGCTATGCTCCCTGCGAGATGCACAGCATCAAGGGCGGCATGATGAACTGCCAGAAGGAAATGAAGCGTGCTGTGGATTGCGGCTACTGGAACCTGTTCCGCTTCAATCCCGCCGCTGAGGGCGCCA
This sequence comes from Dysosmobacter sp. HCP28S3_G4, assembly GCF_052065175.1. NCBI lineage: Bacteria > Bacillati > Bacillota > Clostridia > Eubacteriales > Oscillospiraceae > Dysosmobacter > Dysosmobacter sp. HCP28S3_G4. The sequence continues at coordinate 8,787 of NZ_JBQHUP010000044.1, forward strand.
AGTTCACCCTGGACTCCAAGGAGCCCGCTGGCGGCTATCAGGAGTTCCTGATGAACGAGGCCCGCTACTCTCGTCTGACCCGCGAGTTCCCCGACCGTGCCGGCGAGCTGTTCGAGCGCAACGAGAAGAACGCCATGGATCGCTATCAGCACCTGCTGAAGCTGAAGGCCATGTATGCGGAGTAATCCCTCTCCCATACGCATCCAAAAAGGACCACGGGTTTTCACCCGTGGTCCTTTTCTGCGCTTTTCTCCTCTTTTCAGCCGCTAAGGCATGGAAAACAGCATATTTTTGTAAAAAATAACGAAAGAATTTGCGGAAAATTCATGGAAACCTCCGGGCGGATGGTCTATAATCTCTCCGACAGGAAAGAGGGGATCTTCATGCGCACACATGACGCTTCCGCCGCTGTGAAGCAGCGGCGTCCGACGCGGTGCATCGCGTTTCTGTATATTCTGCTGGCGGCTCTGGCCGACACGCTTATCGTGGAGATGTTCAACCACAAGACCTTCACCGGCGGCTTTACCTCCCTGTGGAGATTTCTGTCCCACCACCCCCTGGCCTTCGCGGTGGACGTTCTGCTGGTTCTACTGACACTGCTGCCGGCGTTGCTGCTCCGGCGCAGGGTCTTCTGGTGCGTTCTGGTGTCGGCGGTATGGCTCATGGGCGGCGCCGTCAATGGCTTCATCCTGCTGAACCGGATGACGCCCTTCACCACCGCGGATCTGACGGTGCTGAACACGGGACTGGACACCCTGCCCAACTACCTCTCCACCGGCTACATCATTCTGCTGGCCGCCGCCGTGGCGCTGCTGCTGGCGGGACTGGTGCTTCTCCTCTGGAAAGGCCCCCGGAATCAACTGCCGCTCCGCCGCCGGGTCCTTGCCGGTCTGGCGTCGCTGGCGGTCACCGCCGTTGCGCTGACGGGCTGCTGGCAGCTGGCCTTCCGGCTGGATCAGCTCTCCACGGTATTCTCCAACCTGGCCTTTGCCTATGAGGACTTCGGCTTCTCCTACTGTTTTCTCCAGACCTGGCTGAACAAGGGCATTCGCCAGCCCGCGGGCTACAGCGAGAGCGACATGCAGCGCATCCTCCGGGAGACGGAGCCCTCCGGCTCCGCCGGGGATACCACGGCCCAAACCGACGTCAACGTGGTCTATGTCCAGCTGGAGTCCTTCATGGACCCGGCGGACATCCAGGGGCTGGAGCTGTCAGAGGACCCGCTGCCCTTCTGGCATACGCTGGAGGAAGAGTTCTCCTCCGGCTATCTCACCGTCCCGGTGGTGGGTGCCGGCACCGCCAACACGGAGTTCGAGATGCTCACCGGCATGAGCAGCCGGGTCTTCGGTCCCGGCGAGTACCCCTACAAGACTTGCCTGCAAAACAACACCGTGGAGTCCGTGGCCTACGACCTCTCCGCCCTGGGCTACGCCACCCACGCCATCCACAACCACCGGGCCACTTTCTACACCCGGAACATCGTCTACGCCAACCTGGGGTTTGACGACTTCACCTCCCTGGAATACATGCCCCTGACCCAGAAGAACCCCAAGGGCTGGTGCCGGGACTACATCCTCACTGATCAGATCCTGAATGCCATGGGCGCCACCGAGGACCAGCCGGATCTGGTGTTCACCGTGTCCGTCCAGGGCCACGGCAGCTATCCCAAGACGCCGCTGCTGGAGCATCCCGCCGTGACGGTCACCGCCTGTCCCGACCACATCAACGCCAGCTCTGTGGAGTATTACGTCAACCAGATCCATGAGATGGACCAGTTCGTGGAGCAGCTGGTAAACGCCCTGTCCCAGTGGGAGGAAAAGACGGTGCTGGTGCTGTACGGCGACCACCTGCCCTCTCTGAACCTGCGGGCCAGAGACATGGCCTCCGGCAGCCTGTTCAAGACCAGATACGTCGTCTGGAACAACTTCGGTCTGGAGGAGAACGATCAGGATGTCTACGCCTTCCAGCTCTCCGCCGACGTACTGGGACAGCTGGGCATCACTGAGGGCATCATGAACCGCTTCCACCAGCGCTGCCAGCAGCAGCTGACCTACCGCACGGACCTGCGGAAGCTCCAGTACGACGTGCTGTACGGCCAGCGGTATCTGTACGGCGGCGAGACGCCCTATGCACCCACGGACATGCAGATGGGCTGCGTTCCCATCCGGATCACCAATATGTTCGAGCGCGGCGGCGTCTGGTACATTCAGGGCGAGAATTTCAGCCCCTACTGCGAGGTCACGGTGGACGGCAACCTGCTGAAAACGGACTATATCTGCGGTACTCTGCTGAAGCTGGAGGAAGACCCGGGCGTTTTGACGGTGGATGACCTCTACATCAGTGTGGTGGACACCCATCATGAGATCCTCAGCGACACGGAGTAATACGGATTCTTGATGAAAAAATTTCATCAAGAATCCCGCGTGCTGCGCACGCGTGAATTGTGTAGAGGCACAATTCGGCGTCTCATAAAAACTGAACGCGCTTCGCGCTATCAAACGGTTTCAACCGTTTTCATCAGTTTTCGTATAATTCCCATCCGATCCCGCGCCGGAGAAACACACGCGGCGGCCTTTTCAGGCCGCCGCGTGTTCCGTTATTTCTCCAGCGACGCCAGCAGGGCTTCGCAGCCCTGGGCGATCTCCCGATAGGCGGTGTCGAAGTCGTCCGTGTACCACGGGTCGTCGATGTCCCGGCGCCGGTCCGTATAATCCAGCAGGCGCCGGACCTTCCCCTCCGGGTCTCCGCCGGTGATGCGGAGGATGTTCCGGATGTTGGCGGTCTCCATGCCCAGGATCAGGTCAAAGTCCCGGTAATCGCTCCGGGTCATCTGCCGGGCGCGGTGGCCGGTGAGGGGCACGCCCATGGCCGTCAGCTTCCGTCTGGCGGGAGGATAGATGGGATTGCCCAGTTCCTCCGTGCTGGTGGCGGCGGAGTCGATGAAGAACTTCCCGGACAGCCCCCGTTTTTCCACCATGTCCTTGAAAATGCACTCCGCCATGGGGGATCGGCAGATGTTCCCCAGGCAGACGAACAGCACTCTTGTCATGCCAGCACCTGCTTTCTCTCCGGGGCGTACAGATCGTCCAGCAGACGGGTCCCAGTCGCGGTTTTGAAGATCTTCCGGCGGACATTGGCCACCGTCTCCGGACTCTCATTGTCCTCATAGAGGTTCACCAGGAAGTCCGCCTCCACCAGGATCTGATAGTCCAAGCCGTCCATATTGCCGTAGGTGTGGTGGTGGGCGACGAGATACTTCACCCGGCCGATCTGTTCCTCCGTGTAGCCGCCCAGACCCCGCAGCAGCTTTTCCGCCTCTGCCGGGCCCTCCTTTTCCTGATACTTCCCGTTGCTGGAACCATACTTCTCCTCGCTGACGTGGATGCCGATGTCGTGGAGGATGGCCGCCGTCTCCAGAATGAACTGGGTCTCCGGGTCCAGCCCCTCCAGCGTCCCGATGGCCGCCGCCAGATCGTGTACCTTCAAAAAGTGGTGGATGCGCATGGGGTCGCCCCGGTCGTAGTCCACCATGGCGCGGATCAGCTCCGCGTGCTGTCTGTTCATTGCGCGATCTTCCTTTCCTGTTCCGGCGCGGTCCACGCCGGGCTGTTTTTCTATGGTTCCCCGAACAGATAGTGGAACATCCGCTCCGGGTCCTCCAGAAACCGGCGGGTGAGCTGATAGTGCTCCGTCTGCCGGTAGTCCACGGACCGGATGCCCGCCCCGCTGAGCTCCAGCACCTCCGCCCCCGGATAGGCCATGAGGATGGGGGAGTGGGTGGCGATGAGAAACTGGGAGTGTCTCCCCTCCAGTTCGTGCATCACCGTCAGTAGGGACAGCTGACGGGAGGGGGACAGCGCCGCCTCCGGCTCGTCCAGCAGATACAGTCCGTCGCCGCCGAAGCGGTTCTCCACCAGCGCCAGAAAGCTCTCACCGTGAGACTGCTGGTGAAGGGACTTGCCGCCGTAGCTGGCCAGGGCGCCGCCGCAGAAGGGCGTCCGGTCCAGCTCGTCCAGATAGCTGGCGGCGTTGTAGAAGCTCTCCGCCCGGAGAAAATAGCCGTCCCGGGGCGAGATGGTCCGGATGAGGGTGAGGTATTGGTGCAAGTCCGACTCCGTGCGGGCGGTGGAGAACTGAAAGTTCCGGGTCCCGCCCTCGGCGTTGAAGCCCGCCGCCACGGCCACAGCCTCCAGCAGGGTAGATTTGCCCGTGCCGTTCTCCCCCACCAGGAAGGTGACGGGCCTTGTCAGTTCCAGCGTCCCCAGGGCCGCAAGACTCCGCACCACCGGCAAGTCCCGGAGATAAGAGCCCTCCGGTGGCAGCTGGTTCAGCCGCACGCCCCGGATATAGTTCCGCTCCATGGTACGCCCCCTCTCCCAATGCGCCGCATTGGGTCCATGATATCACAGAATCGAAAAAAGAAAAAGAGGCAAGCCGCCGGAACGTCCGTGAGACGTTCCGGCGGCCTGTGGTTTTCCGTCCGCGGGGGGCGGTCCGTTATTTCATCAGCAGCTCGCACACCAGATCCGTGTAGCCGGAGGGGTCCTCCAGAGGCAGGCCCGCGATGAGCAGCGCCTGGTCGAACAGCAGGGCGGCGTACTTCTTCGCCAGCTCCGGATCGTCGGTGACGGCCTTCTCCAGGGCGGCGAAGGCCGGGTGCTGGGTGTTCAGTTCCAGAATGCGGTCCGCCCTGATGGGATGCTCCGGCTGGACGGAATTCAGATACTTCTCCATCTCGAAGCTCAGGCCCTCGCCGGCGGTGAGGCAGACGGGATGGGACTTTAGCTTCTTGGAGGCCTTGACCTCCTTCACCTGGTCGCCCAGAGCCTCCTTCACGAAGTCCAGCGCGGCCTGATGGGCGTCCTCAGCGGGCTTGTCCTCGCCGTCCTTCTTCTCACCGCTGTCCTCAATCTCGCCGTCCAGCACGGAGCGGAACTCCTTTTCCTTGTAGGCGTGCATCATCTGGGCGGCGAACTCGTCTACTTCCTCGGTGAAGTAGAGGATCTCCACGCCGTCGTCCTTCAATCCCTCGATCTGGGGCATCTTGTCGATGGCGTTGACGTTCTCGCCGGGGGCGTAGTAGATGACCTTTTGGTCCTCCTTCATGCGGGTGACGTACTCGTCCAGGCTTACCAGCTTCTTCTCCGTGGAGGACCAGAACAGCATTAGGTCCTGGAGTTGGTCCTTGTGGGCGCCATAGTCCGCCACCAGACCGTATTTCAGCTGACGACCGAAGTTCTTCCAAAACGTCTCGTAGCCCGGCCGGTCGTCCTTCATCATCCGCACCAGCTCGGCCTTGATCTTCTTCTCGATGTTGGAGGCCATGACCTTCAGCTGGCGGTCATGCTGCAAAAGCTCCCGGGAGATGTTCAGGGACAGGTCCGGGGAGTCCACCACGCCCCGGACGAACCGGAAGTGGTCCGGCAGCAGGTCGGCGCACTTGTCCATGATGAGAACACCGTTGGAGTAGAGCTGGAGGCCCTTCTCATAGTCCTTGGAGTAGAAGTCGAAGGGCGTGGCACCGGGGATGAACAGCAGGGCCTTGTAGGTGACGGCGCCCTCCACGGACACGGTGATGACGCTCTGGGGAGCGGTGTAGTCGCTGAACTTGTCCCGGTAGAACTTGTCGTACTCGTCCTTGGTGACCTCGGACTTGGGCCGCTGCCAGATGGGCACCATGGAGTTCAGAGTCTCCTGCTCCCGATAGGTCTCGTACTCCGGCTTGTCGTCGGGGCTGTCCTCCTTCTTCCGGGTCTTGGAGACCTCCATGCGGATGGGGAAGCGGATATAGTCGGAGTACCGCCGCACCAGATCCTGGAGCTTCCACTCCTCCAGGAACTCGCCGTAGTTCTCCTCCTCGGTGTCCTCCTTGATGTGCATGATGATGTCCGTGCCCACTTCCGCCTTGTCACACTCGGTAATGGTGTAGCCGTCGGCGCCGGAGGACTGCCACTCATAGGCGGCATCCGCGCCGTACTTCCGGGACCGGACGGTGATTTGGTCGGAAACCATGAAGGCGGAGTAGAAGCCCACGCCGAACTGACCGATGACGTCGGTGTCCTTGGCATCGTCTCCCACTTCCTGCTTGAACTTGTAGGAGCCGGAGGAGGCGATGACGCCCAGATTGTTCTCCAGGTCGTCCCGATCCATGCCGATGCCGTTGTCGGAGACGGTGATGGTGCGGGCGTCCTTGTCCACGGTGATGTCGATGTGGAAGTCCTTCCGGTCCAGCTTCACGTTCTCGTCCGTCAGGCCCTTGTAGCACAGCTTGTCGCAGGCATCGCTGGCGTTGGAGATGATCTCCCGGAGGAAGATCTCCTTGTGGGTGTAGATGGAGTTGATCATCAGGTCCAGAAGGCGCTTGGATTCCGCTTTGAACTGTTTCTTTGCCATTGAGAATGCACTCCTTTGTTTCTTTTTTTACAGCAGAGGAAATTATATCACGTCCATTTCCGCAAATAAATGACCAATTTGTAAATTCCTTGCAGAACCCATTGCCCCGGGCATGAATTGTGTGTAAAATACAGATATCGGATCGTTCCGGCCCAAACGGCCGTCTTTTGTCAAAGGAGTCTTATGTCGTGAGTATTTTCCGCAGGATCGGCAATGCCCTGGCCCGCTTCATGTACGGCCGCAACGGCCCGGACCAGCTATGCATCGCGTCCATCTGGATCTGCATTATTCTGGAGCTGGTGTCCTCTCTGCTGAGCCGCCATTTCGCCGTCATCGCCACCATCCTCTACTATGTCAGTCTGGCGCTGTGGGTCTGGACACTGTTCCGGATGTTCTCCAAAAATCTGGGGAAGCGCCGGATGGAAAACCAGAAGTGGCTGAATTTCTGGTGGAAGATCAAGGGGCAGAACAGCGGCGCCTGGGCCCGTCACGCTGACAAGGAGCACAAGTATTTCACCTGCAAAAACTGCAAGGCCATCTGCCGGGTGCCGGTGGGCAAGGGAAACATCGTCATCACCTGTCCCAAATGCGGCGCCCAGATCAGGGCGAAGACCTGACTGCTCTCATCCGTCCGGTCCCGGAGCAAGCTCCGGGACCGGCTTTTTCCCGCCCCGGTGATTGCAATGCGGCGGGAAAGCTGGTATGCTGTGAACAAGGGACCCTGCGCACCGGCGGGAAATTGCCGGATGCAGATCAAATTTGATACGAGGTGTTGGATATGCAGGCATTGGAAAAACAATATCACATCCACTGTGTTCCCGGCGACGTGGGTCGCTACTGCATCCTGCCGGGAGACCCGGGCCGGGTGCCCGCCATTGCCGCCCTGTTTGACGGCGCCCATCCCGTGGCCCAGAACCGGGAGTTCAACGTCTGGACCGGGACCCTTCTGGGCGAAAAGGTCACCGCCTGCTCCACGGGCATCGGCGGCCCATCCGCCGCCATCGCCATGGAGGAGCTGGTGAAGTGCGGCGCGGACACCTTCCTCCGCACCGGCACCTGCGGCGGCATCGACCTGGACGTGCAGGCCGGCGACGTGGTGGTGGCTACCGGCGCCATCCGGTATGAACACACCAGCCTGGAGTACGCCCCCATCGAATTTCCCGCTGTGCCGGACCTGGAGCTGACCAACTGTCTGGTGGAGGCCTCCCGGGCGTTGGGCTATCCCACCCACGCGGGCGTGGTCCAGTGCAAGGACAGCTTCTACGGCCAGCACTCCCCGGAGCTGTCCCCGGTGTCCTGGGAGCTGAAGCAGAAATGGGAGAGCTGGAAGCGCCTTGGCGTCAAAGCCAGTGAGATGGAGTCCGCGGCCCTGTTCGTGGTGGCCGCCGCCCTCCATGTCCGGTGCGGCTCCTGCTTCCATGTGGTCTGGAACCAGGAGCGGGAGGCCGCGGGCCTGGACCAGAAGATGACCGAGGACACCACCGCCTCCGTGAAGGTGGCGGTGGAGGCTCTGAAGCGGGTCATCCTGCGGGACCGTGAGAAACAGGCGCGGTAAATCGCTTTCCCTCGAACATGAATCTACGCGGTCTTCTCCGCGGAAATGGAGGTCGTTCTGATGCGCAGACTGTCCCGCAAAGACCAGCTTTTTGTTGGCATCACCCTGTTCTCCATGTTCTTCGGCGCGGGAAACCTCATCTTCCCGCCGGTTCTGGGACTCTCCGCAGGCACCGCCGTGCCCTGGGCCTTCGCGGGCCTGGCCGTCAGCGCCGTGGGACTGCCCATTCTGGGCGTCATCGCCGTGGCCCGGTCCGGCGGGCTCCCCGTCCTGGCAGGCCGGGTGGGAAAGCGGTTCGCCGCCGTCTTCACCATGCTGATCTACCTGTCCATCGGCCCCTGTCTGGCCATTCCCCGGACGGCCAGCACCTCCTTTGAGATGGCCGTGACGCCCTTCTTGCCCGCCGGCGCGCCCGCCGCGCTGTTCCAGGCACTGTACTCCGTGGTGTTCTTCGCCGCGGCGCTGTCCCTGGCCCTGCGGCCCTCCCAGCTGGTGGACTGGCTGGGCAAGCGGCTGGCCCCCACGCTGCTGGTGCTCATCGGCGTGCTGTTCGTGGGCTGTCTCCTCCACGCGGGACACCCCCTGGAGACGCCCACCGCCGCCTATGCCGCCTCTCCCGCAGGCGAAGGCTTCCTCTACGGCTACCAGACCATGGACGCCATCGCCGCGCTGATCTTCGGCATCGTGCTGACGCTGAACATCCAGGCCAAGGGCGTGACGGAGACAAAGGATGTGGTCCGCTCCATCGTCCGGGCCAGCTGGCTGGCGGCGGCGCTGTTCCTGACGGTCTACGGCGCTCTGACCTATATCGGCGCCACCCACGGCGATCCCGCCGCGGAAAATGGCGCCCAGATCCTCAGCGGCGCGGCCCGATCTTTGTTCGGCTCCGCAGGCAGCGTGATCCTGGCGGCCATCTTCGTCATCGCCTGCCTGAACACCTGCATCAGTCTCATCTCCTGCTGCGGACAGTATTTTGCCGGACTGTTCCCTCGATTCTCCTACCGGTCCTGGGCCGTGTTCTTCGCCGTGGTCAGCGCCGTCATCTCTAACGCCGGACTGAATCTGATCCTGAAGCTGTCGGTGCCGGTGCTGAACTGTCTATACCCCGCGGCCATCGCCCTGATCCTGCTGGCTTTCCTGCCGGACTGGCTCCAGAAGAGGCCCCTCCTCTACCCCCTGACAGTGGGATTGGCGGCGGTGTTCGGCACCCTCTACGCCCTGGACCAGACGGGGCTGCGCCTCCCCGTCCTGACGGCGCTGGCGGAGGCCCTGCCCCTCTACGGGACGGGCCTGGGCTGGCTTCTGCCCGCGGCTCTGGGCGCTCTGGCAGGACTTCTCCTCCCACTGAAGGGCGGCAGAGATCCGGAAACCGGCGGATAACGCCCCCTGCATCCGCAAATCTGAAAATCCCCGTCTGTACGGGAACTGTCAAGAAAGGAATCTTTACCCATGCCTACTGCTGAGATTACGGAAACCCTGTCCCAGGTGCAGTTGAAGCCCCTGGACCTGTCCGGCTTCATTGCCCTGGTTCTGACCATCGTCATCGGCCTCATCGCCATCCGGGTCATCCAGAAAATCGCCAACCGCCTGCTGTCTAACAGCAAGCTGGACGGCCGCATCCAGAAATACCTGCTGTCCGGCCTGAAGCTGGTGCTGTACGTCATCTATGTCATCGCCATTCTGGACCAGCTGGGCATCGATCCCACCTCCCTGGTGGCCCTGCTGTCGGTGGCCGCCCTGGCGTTGGCCCTGGCCGCCGAGGACATTCTCGGGAATATGGCCGGCGGTCTGGTGATCCTGACCTCCCATCCCTTCACCATCGGTGACTTTGTGGAAGCCGGCGGCACCTCCGGCACCGTGGAGGAGATCACCCTGAACCACACCAAGCTGGTGACGCCCGACGGCCTGACGGTGCTGCTGCCCAACAAGGCCCTTTCCGCGGCCCAGGTCACCAACTACACCGCCCTGGGCCGCCGTCGCGTGACCCAGAAGGTCACCGCCTCCTACGACGCCCCCACGGAGGCGGTGAAATCCGCCTGCCGGGCGGCCCTGGCCGGAACGCCGGGCCTGCTGGAGGACCCGGCCCCCTCCGTGTACCTGTCCAACTACGGCTCCAGTTCCATCGAGTACACCGTCTTCTGCTGGGTGCCCACGGATAAGTACTGGGACGCCTACTTCGCCCTGGGCGAAAATCTCCGCACCGCTTTCGCGGAGGCCGGTGTCGAGATGACCTACGACCACCTGAACGTCCATATCGTGGAGAAATAACGTACCCGCGGGGCCGTCCTGTCCGGACGGCCCCGTTTCCATTTCCCACGGCGGTTGAATCACTTGACAAATCCATGTCCGCTTTCTATAATAGTTCCAAAGCGATGACGGAGAGGGACGGAGACAGGCGCCCCCAGAGAGTCGGCGGATGGTGCGAGCCGGCGGCAAGGGTCTCCAGGTCCTATGGCTCCTGAGCCGGGGATTCGAGGGCGCGGTGCGCCGTCAGGGTCCTCCGTGTACGCCGCGTCAGTGCGAAGGGGCTGCTGGGCCCTGATGAGGGGCGGACGGTCGGATGGCCGCCGCAATTTGAGTGGTACCGCGGAAGCGTATGTTCGGCTTTCGTCTCAAAGTTCTCTTTGGGACGGAAGCCTTTTTTCGTCCCCAAACATTGAAAGGAGCGTTTTTTACCCATGAGCAGCTACGATCTCGAGACCAGATGCGTCCAGGGGGGCTACACCCCCGGCAACGGTGAACCCCGGCAGATCCCCATTGTCCAGTCCACTACCTTCAAGTACGCCACCAGCGAGGACATGGGCAAGCTGTTTGACCTGGAGGCCAACGGCTATTTCTACACCCGTCTCCAGAACCCCACCAACGACTACGTGGCAGCGAAGATCGCCGAGCTGGAGGGCGGCACCGCCGCCATGCTCACCTCCTCCGGTCAGGCGGCCAACTTCTTCGCCCTGTTCAACATCTGCTCCTGCGGGGACCACATCGTGTCCTCCTCCAGCATCTACGGCGGTACCTTCAACCTGATTTCCGTCACCATGGCGAAGATGGGCATTGAGGTGACCTTTGTGGCACCGGACTGCACGGCGGAGGAGCTGAACGCCGCCTTCCGCCCCAACACTAAGGCCGTCTTCGGCGAGACCATCGCCAACCCGGCCCTGACGGTACTGGACATCGAGAAGTTCGCCGCCGCGGCCCACGCCCACGGCGTTCCCCTCATCGTGGACAACACCTTCGCCACGCCTATCAACTGCCGCCCCTTCGAGTGGGGCGCCGACATCGTCACCCACTCCACCACCAAGTACATGGACGGCCACGGCGCCGCCGTGGGCGGCGCCATCGTGGACTCCGGCAAGTTCGACTGGATGGCCCACGCCGACAAGTTCCCCGGCCTCTGCACCCCGGACGACAGCTATCACGGTATCACCTACGCCGAGAAGTTCGGCAAGGAGGGCGCCTTCATCACCAAATGCACCGCCCAGCTCATGCGGGACTTCGGCTCCATTCAGTCTCCCCAGAACGCCTTCTACCTGAACCTGGGCCTGGAGAGTCTCCACGTCCGGATGAAGCGCCACTGTGAGAACGGCCAGGCAGTGGCGGAGTTCCTGAACAGCCATCCCAAGGTGGCCAGCGTCAGCTACTGCGGCCTGCCCGGCGATCCCTATTATGCCGTGGCTCAGAAGTATCTGCCCAACGGCTCCTGCGGCGTGGTGTCCTTCGAGCTGAAGGGCGGACGGGACGCCGCCAGCACCTTCATGAAGCACCTGAAGCTGGCCGCCATTGAGACCCATGTGGCCGACGCCCGGACCTGCTGCCTGAATCCCGCCAGCTCCACCCACCGTCAGATGACCGACGAGCAGCTGGCCGCCGCCGGCATCCCCGCCGGTCTGGTACGGATGAGTTGCGGCCTGGAGAGCAGTGCCGACCTCATCGCCGACATCAGCCAGGCCCTGGACCAGGTGGATTGAGAGGCGGATCGTCATGCCCATCAAAATTCCAAACAATCTCCCGGCGGTGGAGACCCTCCACCGGGAAAACATCTTTGTAATGACCGAGGAACAGGCCGTCACCCAGGACATCCGCCCCCTGCAGATCCTGCTGGTGAACCTGATGCCCAAGAAGATCCAGACGGAGACCCAGCTGAGCCGTCTGCTGGGCAACACTCCCCTGCAGATCGAGCTGGAGCTCATCGCCCCCAAGAGCCATGAGCCCACCAACACCCCGCCGGAGCATCTCCACGCCTTCTACAAGACCTTCGACGACGTGAAGGAACGCAACTTCGACGGCTGCATCATCACCGGCGCGCCGGTGGAGCTGATGCCCTTCGAGGAGGTGGACTACTGGCAGGAGCTGTGCGACATCATGGAGTGGACCAAGACCCACGTCCACAGCACCTTCCACATCTGCTGGGGCGCCCAGGCGGGCCTGTACTACCACTACGGCATCCAGAAGCGGGAGCTGCCGGAGAAGATGTTCGGCGTGTTCCGCCACAACGTGGAGTACAAGCAGTCCATCCTGTTCCGGGGCTTCGACGACTCGTTCTACGTGCCCCACTCCCGCCACACCACCGTCAGCCGGGCGGACATTGAGGCGGTGCCGGCTCTGCGGATCCTGGCTTCTTCTGCAGAGGCGGGCGTCTACGCCGCCTTCACCAAGGGCGGAAAGCAGATCTTCATCATGGGCCACTCGGAGTACGACGGCGACACCTTGAAGCAGGAGTACCTCCGGGACGTGGCGGCGGGGAAGCCCATCGCCCTGCCTAAGAACTACTTCCCCTTCGACGACCCCCATCAGGAGCCCATGGTCTGCTGGCGGGCCCACGCCAATCTGCTGTACAGCAACTGGCTGAACTACTTCGTCTACCAGACCACCCCCTTCGACATCCAGGACATCCGCTACGGCAAGCGGACGGACCGGGACGCATAAGCAACATTATAAAACGGGAGGACGCCTCAAAGGCGTCCTCCCGCAGGCTGTCGAAAAAGTCCATAGATTTTTCCGCCAGCATGATTAATGTCTGTTTTTACGCCCCGAATTGCGGACCGAAAATCTGCCGCTGTGCGGCGCAAACGCCTGCTAACGCAGGCTTTTTGCAGACATTCGATT
>NZ_JBQHUP010000045.1:0-21609 GCF_052065175.1 Dysosmobacter sp. HCP28S3_G4
ACTGTTATTTTGAAAACAAGGCGGCAGCAGCTTGCACCACTTCCACCTTGAATATATTTTGCTCTATTTGCACCGCATTTCGGTGTTTACACAGAATTTGGGACAGACCCCGAGGACGATTTCACCCCGTTCAAGAACATTATAAATGTTTTGTTTTGCTTTTCAACGGTATTTGCCAACGGCGCAAAAGCGCACAGCATAGTAAAAGCACTTGTAACTGTCTCGCTACGAGAGCGGCGGTTGCAAGTGCTTTTTCTTTTTGGGTGTTGTTTATAGCCTGTTGCGCTGCAACTGGGAGAGAACGCATGAGAGCGGGCGAGATGTACGGTTATGCGGATAGGTAATAATCATCTGCATTATCCAGCTTGCTCATTAACTGACGGATTTTGCCCCGCCCCCATACTTTGATACCTAACTGCTTTGCTTCACCCTCTGCTTGCGCTGTGAGTGTGCTTGTAGTGATAACTGCCACCATATCGCACTCATAAAGTGCTTTGCCCTTGTAGGTCTGTCCTATGGCAATAGCGTCCACCTTTGTATCGCCCCAACGCTTGCATTGGAAGCCCCATTTTATATCGTCTTTCTCTGCTGTAATGTCGATGCCGTGGTCACCAGACGCAGGTGTGACCCGCACGTCTGTCCAACCGTTCACACGCAGCAAATCAGCGCAGAAATGCTCGAATGTTCCACCGTCCATTTTGTCAATGTCAATGCGTTCATCTTCGACCTTGTAACGCTCGTCAGCAGTATCTTCGTCTGCCACTTCGTACTCATTTTCGTAACCTCGGTTGACTATTTGAGCAATGCAGATTTTACACTGTCCAACAAATTCAGCAAGACGGGAACTATGCTTAAAGCGCAGCATAATTGAGCCTTCATCTGTATCTATACTCAAGTACCAATAGGTCTTATAGTTGTCTTGCGTGGTATAGGTTGTTTCTGGAGTGCGAATCCATGTCCTTGTCACACCACCGCGCGGTCCCAACGAAATTGCAGATGTAAGGTTTGTCTTGCGGTGAGCGATAGTTGTTTGCCCGACAAATGTTCTTTCAGAACGGAAAGAAACATCTGTAATATGTTGAAAACTCCTTGTTTCTTCAGACATAGTGTACTTAAAGACAATTTTATCTTGATATACTATGGCTTTTACAGTTTCTTCGGATTGGGCTGATAAGCCGTAAATGTGCTGCCCTTTTATCCTCGCCAACTCTCCATTGTCTTTTCGCTTCTTTTCTATATACGCTCTCGGCAGTACAAAGCACAAGATTATAAGTACCATAATGCCTGCCGCTATCCTGCTCTGAGCTTTTCCCCAATTATCCACTATCTCAGTTCCAACTATGGCAGACGCCAAAAGCGCAATTCCCCAAAAAGGCTTTTCAAACAAAAGATATATAAAAAGCACAATTCCGCCTACGATAAGAACCAGAAGCAACAGGTTGATAATAAGGTACAGTACGTCTTTCCCAAAATTCGCCAAGAGGCTAATGTCAATTGAGCCAATATCTCTCGGACAAATAAGGAACAGTCCCAACAAAATGTATAAGGCTGTCTTTACTTTTCCTTTTGCAAATTTGTGAATTAGATACCATGGCGGTCCACAAGCCGCTATAAGTACACAGACTACAAGCGCAAGAATAAAAAATATGTTGTTACCATAATTTTTTCCTGTGGCTTTACCTATCGCAGCACAGGCGAGTAACAGCACAATGAGTGGCAAAAAAAGTGCAAGAATGACACCTAACGTTTTCAAGACCTCTTTTAAGACCTTTTTTCTTTTTTCACTATCCATAAGACAATCCTCTCTATCCAACAGCATAGTCAAGACACCTTGCGCCGTGACTGGTATTTCAAATACTGGTGCTTTTCCACCAGCCTATCCACTTCCTCAATACCTTTCTGCTTAAAGGTGAGCGTACCGTCTGGATTGACAGTAATGCTTTCCAACCCTGCAATCTTTTCTTCTCTGCTAATTGTTTTGAACTCCTTGCGCCAAATCTCCCTTTGCTCCTGCAAATATGCAATCGTTTCGTCTACCGCTGCAATATCCGCCTGTATTTCCTCATTGGAGCGGGATAGCTGCTTTATGGCGTATTGCAGCCGTTCTTCCTCGGCTTTGAGCGGCTCGGCTTTCTCGTCCAACTGCTCCTTGCTGAACATATTAGACAGGTAGAGGTCTAACAGCTTGTCCTTTTGCGTGATAATCTCTGCAAGCTGCTCTTTCATATAGCTTACTTCATCGGCGGTTTGCTTGTCAATCTGACTTTCCAGCGCCGCCCGAATACCCTCTAATTCCTCTATGCCAGTATGAAAGCGAATGAAAAGGCTGTTGCCGAATGCGCGGCTTTGCAGCATACGGTTTATCTTTGTTTCAGACACATTCGGATTGTTGCAGAGCATGACCCTGTTGCCGTCCTTGTCTCGCTTCATCGTGCGCTTGGTCTTGCAGGCGTATGTCCGCACTCTGCCGCCAGCAGACTTGATATAGTCACTGCCAGAAGAATAGTAGGTTGCACCGCAGCAGCCGCATACCAATTTACCCGCAAAGTCCGTCTTGCCTGTATAGATACCCTTGCGCTCCTGGTGCTGCACCTTGCTTTCAAGTACGCTCTGCGCTTTCTCAAAGGTTTCCATATCAATAATGGCAGGTACTTTGTCCGTTTCAAATATCACGGCTTTGCCTGTTTCTCTTACAGGGTGCTTTTCAAATATCAAGCCTGTTGTAAACCTGTTGCGGACACCTCGCCCTGTATAGGTGATATTCCGCAGTATGATTAAAAGGCTTCTGCCGCTGAACGGCTTGCCCTGTCTTGTGAATATGCCGTGTTCGGTCAAATACTCGCCGATGCGCTGAACGCCCATATTCTTGTTCGCATACAGGTCAAATATCAGCCGCACGACCTCCGCTTCGTCCTCCCGCACTTCCAGCCTGTTTTCAGGCTTCGGATAGTATTTGTAGCCATACAGGTTGCCGTGCGTATGGATATTACCCCGCTTGATGCCCTCCTGTATGCCAAACAGCACCTTGCGGCTCTTGTCGCGGCTTTCGTTTTCGTCCAAAACCTGTAATAGCTGCAACGTCATAATGTCATTGTCACGCTCGGTAGACAAGTTCGTGTCTACGAAATCTACATATACGCCATTCTTACGCAGCGTTTTCAAAAGCATATCGGCACTGACATTTCGTGCAAAACGGCTCGTGTTCTTTATCAGTATGCGGCTGAACTTCGGTTTGCCGACAATGCGGAACAAATCACCGTTCATATGGTTTTTATCCACACCTGCGTCTGCAATCATCTTGTCAAATGCTGGTCGATTCAAACTTGTGCCGCTTCGTCCGCAGTCTGCATACAACTGAACAAGATTATAGCTATCATTCTCGCCAAACTCACGCTGAAAATAGCTCATCTGATTTTCAAACGAACTCAACTGCTCCTTGTCCTTGGTACTGACACGCACATAGGCGCATATATCCGTTTTCGCCATGCTCTCGCCCCTCTCTCACGTCAGCAAGCCGCCGCCCGCTGGTGCAGCGCATTATACAGCGTTCCAGACGAGATACCGCAAATCTCGCAAATCTCGGCTATGCTGTGCGCCTTTGCGTCATACAGCTTCAAAGCCTTTTCCATCGTTTTTGCGTCCTTCGGCGGTCTGCCGCCCTTGCGCCCTCTCGCTCTGGCAGAGGTCAAGCCCTCGTTTGTCCGCTGCACGGTCAAATCACGCTCGAACTGGCACAGGGCAGAGAGGACAGTCACAAGCAGCTTTCCAGTCGGTGTGCTGATGTCAATGCTCTCTTTCAGACTGATAAGCACAACGCCCTGTTTTTCAAAATGCTCCACCAGCGCAAGCAAGTCCTTTGTGGAGCGTCCTAACCGAGACAGGCTTTCGATAACAACGGTGTCACCGTTACGCAGCTTGTCCAGCAGCCTATCCAGTTCGGGTCGGTTGCGCTTCGTGCCTGTCATTTTTTCGGTAAGCAGTTCGTCCACGCCATAGCTGTTGAGTGCGTCAATCTGACGGTCAAGGCTCTGCTCCTCGGTGCTTACTCTTGCATATCCAAATTTCATTGTTGCGCCCTCCTTTTTTGTAATAAACTATTTGCATAATTACAATAACATCTATACGCTAATTTTGCAAGCACTTTTTTATTATTATTTTGACTGTATATATCTTTGCTAATTTGATGTAGAATGTTTATAGAAAATGGGAGGGTGATGATTATGTTTATCGTTCAGAAAAATGAAGCGTCCAACAAAACAATCCGTATGTCGAACACTTTGATAGAGCAGTTGGAAGAAATCGCTGCAAATGAGGACATTTCTTTTAATCAGCTTGTGGTACAATGCTGTGAATACGCCCTCGCCAATCTGCCAAAAAATGATGGCAAAATAGCTTGCACAGAGCAGTTCATCAGCCAGAAGCGGCAAATCAAAAAAGCCTTTCTGGATTATATGGCAGGACAAAGCGATGTGAGCAAAAGCACCGCAACAACGATTTTTTCAGACGCTATCTTTGCTTCTCAGCCTAACAACGCCGCCCTCGGCGTAGATTTATATGACCTTTTCAGCGGCGAGTTGAGCATAGACGAGTATCAAAAGCAGTTGGAGCGGTTTCTCAGAACAATAGGACGGAGAGAGCCGGAGGCAAAGGCTCGTGGCTATGCCAAATCTGCTAAAATCCTAAAAGAGTTCATGGAACAGGCTAACCTCATTTAGACCGAAATTTTTTGACGAAGGTTGAGAAAAAGGTCGAAATAAAATGACCTCTACCCTTTGACAGAGCTTCATTTTCATACCACCGCCAAAACCGGGGGTGGGGGGTGGCGTGTCGGCGGCTGGCAGTCCTGCAAGGATATTATGAATGCAAATTGCCGCTTTCTTATCGCTGCTTCGTTGCCCTTGTGCCTGTGCGCTGCTGTATATGCCGCTGTTCTCGCTGGCTGTCTTGCGCTCTATGGCTTTGTGTCTATGCAGGCTGCTTGATACCGCTGCTGTCTGTGCCGCTGTATCGTGCGCCGCTTTCGCTGTGTCTGTATGGCTGTATATTGTCCGCTGTGCTGTCATGTGCGATATAGAACTTGCCCCGCCCCTTTCCCCATTCTTGCGGCGCACAAGGCAAAGGCTGATACTGCCTTATAAAATACGATGGTATTTTGTAATATTTCGCCCATGCGGTTTTAAGGCTTCAAAGGCGGTGTGATGCTTGCAAAAACTTTTGCAATAAACTATCTGCATTTATACGGCGTTTTTTGCAACGCTTCATATCTTTTATGGCTGGTACTCATTCGCTGTGAGTATCAGCCTTTTTCTTTGCTCTGCGGTCTACATACTGTTGCACTCCAATCGCCCAACTGAAAACCCATATCAGATAAAATACAAGGGCTTGAGGTGAAAACGATGATATATAACCTGTCTGCAAGACTAAAACAGCTACGGCAGGAGAAGCACCTAAAGCAAGAGCAAGTTGCGCTGTTGGTAGGTGTCACAAAGTCTGCTGTATCGTCATGGGAACTGGATATGCGGCAACCGTCCTATGCGGCTCTTATCCGCTTGGCTGACCTTTACCGTGTCAGCACCGATTATCTGCTCGGCAGAGAAGACCAACGTTCCGTTGACCTTTCTGGACTGACCGCCGCAGAAGCCACGCTGATTTGTGACCTTGTGGCATCTATGACAGCAAAGAACAAACGAATGGAGGATTATTTGTGAAAAGAGTTTTGAGCGTTTTTCTATCCGTGGCTATGCTGCTGTGTCTGCCTGTGACCACCTTTGCGTCAGAGGTCGAGGAAAGCCAACCGTCAGCCTGTACCGTCCATACCTTGGACGAGCTGAAAGCTGCGCTTGCCGCTGCCGCCGACGGTGACAGCATCGCCATAGCGGACTGTATTGAGATTTCAGATGAAACTGTCAGCAGCGACAAGGTGGTTAAAATTGTCCGCTCCAATGGCTTTACTGGTAATATGTTCGCTCTTGGCAGCAATGGCGGCTTGTCTGGCTTGACGATAGAGGATATGACCGCTGATTTTGTCAATACCGTCACGGTTGCCGTAGATACTGAAAACGCAGTCATTGAGCGGTGTTCGTTCTCTGGCAGCAGCGCAAACCTTGTCATGTTCATTGTGGCGTGCAGTAATGCGACCATAGTTGACAGCAGCTTTCAGACAAACGGCGGTCTTGCCCTGTCTGTCCCCGTACCCGCCGCCGCTGTTACCGTCCGCAACTGCACCATAACCGACTTCACGCTGCCAGACGGCGAGAGCGTCATTGCAAACAACGGCAACCTCACCTTGGAGCAGTCAAAGGTGTACGGCAACACAGGCGGCATTGTGAATAGCGGCACTCTCACCGTGAGAGCGAGCGAGATCCACGGCAACGGCAATAGCGATATAACAAGCCGTGGGCAACTGAATCTTGCAGAGAGCAGCGGCGATAGGCTTCTCTACAATGCCGCAACAGGCGAACAGCTTTCCTTGCCGCTGTCTGAATACACAGATACCGCAACGCTGCTATTCTTGACCGAACAGGAAGCCGCCGACCGCTTCAAACCCGCCCCAGAGCCTACGCCAGAGCCAGAGCCAACACCGGCACCCACGCCGACACCAGATGACAGCGACAATGACGATGATGATACGCCGCCTGTTTCTCGCCCCTCTCGTCCTTCTCGCCCTGCCGCCAGTAAGCCAAAGCCGACCCCCGCACCCGCTCTTGTCTGCGGTAATGCTGTGATTGACCTTTCCCGCTCCGTGGTGCTGCAAGGCTATGGTGACGGTTTGCTGCATTTAGAGGACAGCTTGACAAGAGCGCAAATGGCAACTATCCTTTACCGCCTGTTAGACGAAAAGAGTATTGCTGAATATGAAGCCGCAGAAGCCGCCTTTACCGATGTACCCGCTGATATGTGGTGCAGCCGCTATGTATCCACCATTGCAAAGGCGGGCATTGTGGCGGGTGTTGGAAACGGCTGCTTTTATCCGAATGACAAGCTGACATGGGCGCAGATACTTACCGTGTTGAGCCGCTTTACAGAGCCAAAAGCCTGTGCGCTGCAACATATCCAGTATGACGGTTGGGCGGTTGAAGCGGTGCAGACCGCCGTTGCGCTTGGCTGGATTGAGGATAGCGCGGATTTTGCACCAAACGCCATAGTCAGCCGTGGTGACTTCATGCAGCTTGTCAACGGCGTTCTCACGCTGTATCGTGCGGTCTGAAAGGCGGTGCGGCATACATGGTACTGACTTGGCGCAGACTGCGAGAAAAGCGAGAGCAGGGCAGAGAAGCGCAGATAGCAAGCGTTATGCGCCTTATTGAGCAATACCCCTTTGTGGATGTGTTCATGGGTATGCCCTCACGCATGCAGCTATGGCAAGCAAAGCACTATCCGCTCTGTGATGGTGTGCTGATTATTTTTGACAAGCAAAAGGAGAGATGAACAATGGGATTAAGACCGAAGCCCCTGTTTTGGGCTGAACGCATAGAGGAAAAACGGCAGAGCGAGAGAGACCTTATAGGCACTGGCGGTAAAATTGACGAGCTGTATAAGGTTATTGAGTTCAGACCGAATATCAAGGTTATGAAGTACCTTCCCGCAGCAGACGAAATGGACGCAATCAAAAATGAAAACATCTATGACGGTTTCCTTATCATTTTTGATACAATGCCCGATGATGTTACCGACCTGAAAGAGATTATCCGACTTCGCCCACGGTTGAAGTTCAGCAGCGGGAAAAACCCCTCTCGTGATAGCATTATTGAGTTGCTACATGACCGCTCTTATGACGGTTGGCTGCATACCTTTAAGCGACTGAAAAAAGCGGAACGGGAGTATGTGTATGGGAAGAAAGAATAACGCAGGCTTTCAACCTCTGCCTAAGATGCTGCCCCATAATGCACCATATATATCCAATCCAGAGGACAGGGGCGCACGGCTGCAAGCAGAGGTATTCCGTGCCGTAATGGAGCATTCCGACATCTGCATTTGCAGCGGCTTTGTGCCAGACCGTAATAAGCTGTGCGAACTGGCAGAGCAGTATGACGGTGTGTTGGTTATTTTTGAAAATATCTCCGACGAACTCACAATGCTATAACAGCCATAAAAAGGCGGCTATGCAGCACCATTCGCTGTATAGCCGTCTTTGCTGTTCAGTTTGGAATTTTATCTTCGCCTACAAAGATAATCACCTTTGCATTCGGCGGCAGCTTCGCCAACTCTGACCGCTTCGGCTGTCCGAAAAAGACAAAGTGTGTCTTGTCCTTGTTCGCCCGCCGCTCAAGCCGCTTCAATCTGTTCTGTAACACCTTATTCTGCATTCAAGCTGTCCTCCAACCGTTCCATGCGAGAGAGAATATCTCTGCTGTCCGCATAGCGTGACGCATAATTGAAAATCAGCTCCGTTGCTCTCAGCCTTGCGTTTACGCTTGCCTTTGGGTCGTCCAATACTGCAACGACCTTATCGACCGCTTTTTCAAGCTGGCTGGATAGCTTTGTCCACGCTGCATTGACGATTTTATTCTTTGTCTGCTCCAATGCTGCTTGAAAGTCCTCGTTTTCGAGATACTTATAGCCTGTCGAGCGGTTGATACCCGCCACTCTGCAAGCCTGTGACAGATTTTCTGTCTTGGCGTACTCCATGAGAAAAGCGGACTGCTTGACTGTTAGCCCAGCTATCCGCTCAAACGCCATATTCGTCCTATCGTCCATCGAAGAAATACCCCCTAAAAATATTTATTTGCTTGATTTCGCTGTTCTCGCCCATTTCTCGCCCTTTCTGCTCTGTACCATATTCTGCTATTCCTGCTTAAAATACCCTTGCATTTGCGAAATTGGACACTCTCTCCTTGCTCTCGTGACTTTTCTCGCTGTTTTCTGCGCTGTCTGGTGTAGTTACGGTATCAGAATCTTCTAACGCGATCTCGCTTGCTTCTCGCGGCGAGAGCGTGGGTTTTGCGCTGTCCTGCTGTGTACTTTGTGCGACTGTATGCGGACTTTCAGCGGCTTTTACCGCCTTTTTCTCCTGTTCCTCTTTCATAAAGTCTACACATACGGTTGCATTTGGGTCAATCTTTACTTTCTCTCTGCACTCTGCAAAATTGACCTGTGCGCTGTAACTGTAATCCTTTTTCTGAATTTCAAAGCGGTCTGTAAACATAGCCTTTCTCCTTTCCCTTTTCGTCCTCGTCTGCCTCGTCACTAAAATAGAGTTCGTCACCCTGTTTTACAATATCTGCGGTCACTCTTTCCTCTGCCGCTTTCAGCATTCCGCCGCCAATGATATTAGCCTGTAAGAATGGAATAAGTGCGCTTTCCAGTCTATCCAGTTCTGCCGCCTTATCCTTTTCAAACTGCAACTCTGCCGCCGACTTCGCATTCTGCGCCGCTCTCGGATAGTAGTCTTGCAGCAGCTTGCCTACCTCGCTGTCACCGGACAAAAACATGATTGCCCTTGCGCCGACCTGCGTATTGATGTAATCGTCTACAATGCGCCCAATCAGTACGCCGTTGTTCTGCCCCTCGGCTGCAATGCGTGTCTTGATAAGGTTCTGCATGAACTGCAAATCGGCATAGTCACGCTCTGTATAGCGGTGCTCAAAGTTGGCGGCTCTTACCTTTGCGATTTCTGCCCGCTGCTCGTCAATGTAGCGGCTATTTTCCTCAATGGCGCTCTGTACCTTGTTCCGCCACTCCTTGTTCATCTTCCGCAATTCGTCTTGATACCACTTGTCTGTATAGCCGCAATCCTTTTTCTGCTTTTGCAGCTTTGCGAGCGCGGCGGGGTAGGGGTTGGTGTCAATCAGACTTTGCAGCGCATAAGGCTTCCATTTTGGCTGCTGCATGACCGTCCATCCAGACGGCAATCCGTTGTTTGTGTTCATACCTGTTTTTCTCCTTTCATCTTGTCCATTGTGTTGTTGTCTGTATTACCCTCTGCGGTGAGGGGTGAGGGGGTACGCTGAAAAGCTGTACCAAATGACTGCTGTAATTTCTGCTTGCGATAGTTACGCATATACTCCCGTCTATGCTTCTTTTTCAATTCCGTTGGAATAGGCGGTCGAGACATTGTAAAAAATCCCCTTTCTTTAGTTTGCTATATCATCAGCTTTGCAAGCTGTTGTATAAGGCGTATCGCTGTATATTGGCTCGATGGTTTAGCCGTGTAGCTGTATAGTGCGTATAGAACGCTTATAAGCCTATATATATTACATAACAAATGAAAAGCGCCCCTTGACCACCCGCAAACCCTTGCGTATCAATGCTTTGCGATTATCAAAGGCATCATGAAAACGTACAAAAGCACTTTTCAAACCCGCCGCAAAACAGAGCTTTGCCCCTCTATATATGCCGCTGCCTGCGCTGTCTGCTCTGCCGTTTTCAAGTGCTGCTTGTGGCATTTGCAGTCTGGATTGCCTTTCCGCACGCTCTGTATGATGCGCTCTGCGGCGGTGCTTGCGCCGTACCCCTGTACCATGATGTGAATATGCGGTGGCTTGTCTGTGCAAGGCTCTACCCGCTCGCCGTTGTGTATGCGCCTTTCAGAGCAGATAAAGACCTTCTTGCCGCCGTAGCGCATGGACTTCTGATAACCCATTTTGCCCATGTACTGTGAGTCCGTGACAGAAAGACCGAGCATAAAAGCGATGTCCTCACCCTGTTTCTTTTTCAGCCTGACGCAGACGGCACGAAGCCTGTTCAGCTCCTTTTCTGCTTCTTCCATGCTGCTGAATTTTCGAGGGTCATCAAGAAAATATGCTGTGCTGACTTTCTCTCGCATACTCACTCCCTCCTGTACTGCGTAATATTATTTTACAGTCCAAAACATCGAAAATAAAGCGGATTTTGCGCGTTTTCTACAACTTCTACACTCCAAACAAACCACAGCCAAATATTTCTTAGAAAAAATTCGGCTCGAAAACAGCAACTTGCACAAAAGAAAAAAGAGCGGCTAAAACCGCTCTAAAACCTGTGTCAGTATGCTGTTTTTTCACCGTTGATGAACACCGTTGAAACGCAATATATAACAAATGAATACTACGCCAAGGACATCTCCAAGAAGCGCCGGATCGTCAATAAGATGAAAGGCAACGCTGGAATTTCGCTTTCTCCGCCGCCCTATGGCTATATGAAAAACCCGGATGATCCCCGGTTTTGGGTCATTGACCCGGAGGCTGCCGAGGTGGTGCGCTGCATCTACCGTCTGGCCTTGGAGGGCAACGGCCCCTTGCAGATTGCCACGGCGCTGGGGACGATGGGGGCTCTGAACCCCTCGGCCTATCGAACCAGCAAGGGGATCAGCAAAGGCGGCTCCAAAAGCACGCTGGAGCCTACCAAGTGGAACCACACCACCGTCAAGAAGATCCTCACCTTACAGGAATACTGCGGCGATGTGATCAACTTCAAAACCTACTCTAAGTCCTACAAGATGAAGCGTCGGATTGAAAACCCGGGGGAAAACCGGGCGATCTTCCTCAATGTCCATGAGCCTATCATTGACCGTGTAACTTGGGAAAAGGTACAAAGCCTGCAAACCACCAGGCGCAGACGGCCTACCGTCACGCAGGAGTCCAGCGCCTTTTGCGGCTATCTGAAATGCCCGGAGTGCGGCGGCAATTTGAATTTCCATTTTAACCAGGGCAACCACGACATCAAGTTTTTCAGTTGCCGCAACCACAATTCCGGGCTCCGCAAATGTTCGTCTACCCACTATATTCGGCTGGACTTCTTGGAGCAGGTAGTGCTCTATGAGGTACACCGTCTGGCTTGTTTCGCCAACGAATACGAAAACGACTTCATCAAGGCGATGGTAGGGCGCTCCGCCAAGGCAGCGGAAAATGACAGGGTACGCAAGAAGCGGGAGCTGGACGGGCTGCTGGCCCGGGATAGGGAGCTGGATATGCTCTTTGAGCGGCTCTATGAGGATAATGTGTCCGGCAAGATCGACGATGCCCGGTTCGCCAAAATGTCCAAGCGATATGAGCAGGAACAGGGCGAGAACGCCGGACGGATCGAGGCGCTGCGGTTGTAGCTGAAAAAGCTGGAAGATAAGCGGATGGATGTGGACACCTTTCTGGAAACGGTGCGACGCTACACCGACGCCACCACTATCACTAAGCGCATGGTTGCCGAGCTCATTCAGTACATCGAGGTCTATCCTGCGGTCAAGGAGGACGGCATTACCAATCAGCGGGTGACGATCCACTACAACTGCATTGGAGCCTTTGAGGTGCCAGATCGCCGGAAGATCCCCGAGCGGGACATTCTTTTGGAAACGAGAAAAGGCGTAGCATTAAGCTACGCCCCCACACAGATTGCCATATAAATTTGGAAATAAAAAATGCGGAGTATCATCAACAGACCTTTTCAGATCCTATAAGGACACTCCGCATGGTCCGAGTAGCGGGACTTGAACCCACGGCCTCGTGGTCCCGAACCACGCGCGCTACCAACTGCGCTATACCCGGATATTCAATTTTCGGAGCAGCCGTATTGCGCTCGAATACAGCAACGATTATTATAAGGATTTTTTTGCCGTATGTCAAGGCTTTTCTTTCACGCCGCCGTCAAATTCCCCGGAGTCCGGAAGGGCTCCGGGGGTTCCTCGTTTTTTCGACGGGCTTCTCCGCCGTCAGCGTGTCTCCGCCAGGGCGGCGGTCAGGCGGGCGTACTCCTCCAGGCCCAGCCGCTCTCCCCGGATGGTCTCCGGCAGACCGGCGGCGGCGATGGCGGCGCGGATACCGTCCTTTCCGTACTCCGGCAGGGCGGACGCCAGACTGTTCACCAGCGTCTTCCGCCGCAGCAGGAAGGCCCCCCGGATGACCCGGAGGAAAAACGCCTCGTCCTCCACCTCCACAGCGGGCCGCTGCCGCCGGACGCACCGGATCACCGAGGACGTCACCTTCGGCGCAGGCAGGAAGCACTCCTTCGGCACGTCGAACAGCAGCTCCGTCTCCATGCGGTACTGCATCAGCAGGGAGAATGCGCCGCACTCCGGATCGCCGGGGGCTGCGCAGACCCGCTGGGCCACCTCCCGCTGGATCATCACCGTCACGGACTGGATGCAGGGCGTCTCCGCCAGCTTCGTCAGGATGGGCGTGGTGATGTTGTAGGGCAGGTTGGCGCAGACCATGGGCGTCAGGCCCGGCAGCTTCTCCGCCGCCAGAGCGGCCAGGTCCAGCTTCAGGGCGTCGCCGGGGACGATCTCCACGCTGGGATACTCCGCCATGGTCTCCGCCAGCACCGGCAGCAGCGAGCGGTCCAGTTCAATGGCCGTCACCTTCCCCGCCCGCTTTGCCAGTTCCGCCGTCAGGGGGCCGATGCCCGGGCCGATCTCCACCACGCCGCAGGTCCCGTCTGCGCCGGACGATTCGGCGATGCGCCGGGGAACGGTGGGATCGATGAGGAAGTTCTGCCCCATGGACTTGGAGAAGTGGAAGCCGTGGCGCCCCAGCAGCGCCCGGATGGTATCGTAATCGCAGAGATTCATGGTGGATGTCCGCCTTTCGTCAAACTGTGGGCCGCACCCGGCCCGGGATGGTCAGCCGTTGCGGTCCGGGAACTTCTCGCACAGCCGGTCCAGCTCGGCGATGAGGGCCTTCATCTCCTCCTTGGTCAGCAGGGCCTCCACCTCGGCGGTGTCGATGTCCTCCATGGTGTTGGGCAGGGCGAAGGACACGTCCACCCGGAAGCCCTCCCCCTCCTCCGCCGCGGACAGGGCAAAGTACGGCTCCGCGAAGTCGCTGTCGTACCGCTGGCGGATGCCGGCGTTCAGCACCTTCAGTCCGGCGGTCAGCTCCCGCAGCTCGTAGGTCAGCAGGCACGCGTTGGAGTCCTTGATGTGCTGGCCGTCCTCGTCCGTGTAGGTGGCCCGGATCACCAGCCAGTTCTGGTCGTCGCTGCCGGGCTCGCCGCTGTCCAGGGGGAATTCGTAGCTGGTGATGTCCAGCCGCAGGCTGGTCTCGTCGTTTTTGAAAAGCATGTGCGTTCTCCTTCTGTCTCATCCGCGGGAGGGCGTGGAACCGCCGCGGCCCGTTGATTGTTCAGGGGACACCGCTCCGAAGTCTCCGAAGGCGTCCCGGAACCGGGATTGGGCGTAGGCCTCCAAATCGGCGCGGTACCGGTCGTAGGCCGCCAGCAGACGTTGGGCGTCCTCCGTCAGCACGGCGCCGCCGCCGTGGCGTCCGCCGATGGTGGAGTCCAGCAGCTTGCGGTCAAACACCGCCTCGGCGGTGCGGATGATCCGCCACGCCTTGGAATAGGCCATGCCCATGGATGCCGCCGCGGCCCGGAGGGACCTGTGCTCCTCCACCCGGTGGAGCAGCGTGGCGATGCCCGGGCCGAAGCAGCGGGTGTCGTCGTCGGCGTACAGCCGCACCGTCAGCTTCAAATGCAGTTCTCTGTCCATTCCGCCGCGCCTCCCCTCTGCCGGTCATGACCAATTTATTTTACCACAGCCGCCGGATATTTTCAACGCCCCCGGGACGGGTCTGTCCGTTTTTCCCAGGTCTGCGCCGCGGAGGACCGGTCTGATTGCTTCGTAGCCTTCCGGGACTTGAAAATCGCCGCCCATCCGATGACCATGGCCGCAATGGCCGGGAGCTCATAGACGGCGCTTGCCTTATCGTGCCGTCCCAGGTGAAGGATGATCCGCAGAAGAAACAGGTCTACGAAGCCGCTGACAAACTGCATGGGCCCCTCCATTCCGGATTTTGATCTGCCCCCTTATCATACCAGCTCCTGCCCGCCGCAAGCGCTCCCGCTCCCGCCGGAAGAATATCCGGAACCCCTTGCGGGAAACGGACTCCAGGGTATATAATGGATCATCAGAAAAAAATCCGCCGAGGGCGGGAGAGGGGAGAAAACATATGGATATCAAAAAAGTCCGTCTGGGCCGCACGGAGCTGTACGTCACCAAGACCGCCTTCGGCGCCCTGCCCATCCAGCGCATCTCCAAGGAGGACGCGGCGAGACTGGTCCGCCGGGCCTACGACGCCGGGGTCAACTACTTCGACACCGCCAACAAATACACCGACAGCGAGGAGAAGCTGGGCATCGCCTTCGAGGGCATCCGGCAGAACGTAGTCATCTCCACCAAGAGCGACGGCAAGGACAAGAAGACCGTCCAGGCCCACATTGAGGCGAGCCTCCGCCGCCTGCGGACGGACTACATCGACCTGTTCCAGTTCCACAATCCGGCGGTGCTGCCGGACATCAACGACCCCGACGGCCCCTTCGCCGCCGCGCTGGAAGCCAAACAGAAGGGCTACATCCGCCACATCGGCATCACCAATCACCGGCTGGCGGTGGCCCATCAGGCCATCGAGTCCGGGAACTTTGAGACACTGCAGTTCCCCTTCTGCTATCTGTCCTCGGAGAAGGACCTGGCGCTGGTGGCGGACTGCCGCACCCACGACATGGGCTTCATCGCCATGAAGGGCCTCTCCGGCGGCATGCTGAACAACGCCGCCGCCTGCTACGCCTTCATGCAGCAGCACGACACCGTGGTACCCATCTGGGGCATCCAGCATGAGTGGGAGCTGGACCAGTGGCTGGACCTGACGGAGCGGGGCCAGACCATGACCCCGGAGCTGCAGGCCGTCATCGACCATGACCGGACGGAGCTGGCCCACAACTTCTGCCGCAGCTGCGGCTACTGCCTGCCCTGCACCGCCGGCATCGACATCCCCCAGGCCGCCCGGATGGCCATGCTGCTGCGCCGGTCCCCCTATCAGCAGTACATGACCGACGAGTGGTACGCCAAGATGCACAAGATCGAGGAGTGCGTCCACTGCGACGCCTGCAAGTCCCGGTGCCCCTACGAGCTGGATACCCCCGATCTGCTCCAGGCCATGCTGAAGGACTACGACCAGTTCTACGCGGAGCATCACAACGACTGATTTTTCCGCCCTATCTGAACAGACAGGCCCCGGCTCACACGAGCCGGGGCCTTGATGTCATCTGCGTTGAATTCCGCTTCCCCGCCGTCACAGCTCTCCCGCGCGGCTCTCGCCGTACACCGGGATGCCATTGGCGGACAGCAGCGCCGCCGTGACGCCGTCCCCTGCCGTCAGAGCGCGGGTGAAGGCGCCGTCGTAAATGGCGCCGTGTCCGCAGGAGGGACTGCGCTCCTTCAGCACCGCCGCCTGACAGCGCAGCGTCCGGGCCAGTGCCAGAGCCGCCTCCGCTCCCCGGCGGTACTGGGCCGTCACATCGGCCCCCGCCTCCGTCATCACCCGGTCTCCCCGGCGCTCGGCGGGGGGACGGGGCGTGGGCAGGCCCCCCAGCTGCTCCGGACACACCGGCACCAGCGCATGGCGCTCCGCCAGGGCCAGCACCTCCGGGTGGGGCTTGGACGCGCCGTCGTACCGGCAGGGACAGCCCAGCAGGCAGGCGGACACCAGGATCCGCACGGTCCCTCACCGCCCCTTCCGCTCGATGGCCTGATGCTCCCGGTTCAGCTCCGCCAGCAGCCGCTCCGGCGTCCAGTTCCGGTTGTGGGTCGTCAGCACCGCTTTCAGGCAGGTGACGCCCGCGCCCCGCAGGGCCGGCAGCAGATCGTTCATCTGCTCCTCCAGCCCGCAGAGCACCGCCATCCGGCCATTGAGGGCCACGGGGGACGCGCCCTCCGGGGCGGTCTTCCCCGCCGCCAGCTCTCCGATGGTCAGTCCGCAGTCCCGTGGGCCCACCGCCCGCACCTCCGTTCCAAAGGGCCCGGCGGCCGCCTGGGCCGCCAGGATCTCCGGCAGGCTGTCAAAGCCAAACAGCAGGATCGTATGCTCCATAATGATTCCTCCTTGCTCGTTGAAAAGACAATGCTCGCTGTCACAGCATGGACAGGATGGAGAGGGCGCTGAAGCCCTCCGCCGCCGGGGTCAGCTCCAGGCCGGTAGCTCTCCGCACTTCCGCCGCCCAGGACGGCGTCTGCCACAGCAGGATACAGCCCTGGCCGCCGTCAGCGCACAGATACAGGCAGCGGTCCCCCTCCAGACGGTCCAGTACCTTGCCCATGTAAGTCAGAAAGCCGGTGTCCAGCCAGTCCCCCTGGAAGTCCGCGTCGTAGCGGCAGGGTTCGCCATTGCACAGGAACGTGATGGTCTGGGTGCCGCTGTCCTTGTCGTAGTCCACGCCGCCGGTGTCCTCGACAATGTCCGTGAATTCCGCGTCCCCGGCGGTGATGGCCTGAATGCCCGCCAGGGTGTCGGTGTACATGGTGTCCAGGCTGAAGACCTCCAGATCCATCCAGTAGACCTGATGAGAGGTGGGGGTCCAGTTCCAGTCGGCATCCCACTCCCCGACGCCCAGATCGTCCAGCAGCCACAGAGCGGCGTCCGCCGTGGTGGAGAGATAACCGGCCATCCACTCGCCGTCCTCCTCCGCATCCAGGGCTTCCAGCAGACGGTCTCCGGCCTCCGCCGCGCCCTCGATGCCCAGCTCCTCCAGGGCCGACGCGGCCTTCTTCACGTTCTTCCGGACCTTGCCCGTGTCCGCCGGGACGGTATCACCCGTAAGTCCCGGCGTGAAGGGATCCGCCTGGTAGATGGCCCCCTGTCCGGAGCAGCCCGCCAGCAGCAGGACCGACAGCAGCCCGGCGGCGACGGCCGTCCTGAAATTTCTCCTCATGGCTGTTCCCCGCCGGCTCACAGCCCGCACTTGCCCCGGGCCATGTACTGTCCCTCCGGCGCGCCCAGGACGTTTCCGTTCTCCACCGCCAGACGGCCCCGGAGCCACACCTGCCGGAT
The DNA here is from genome assembly GCF_052065175.1 of Dysosmobacter sp. HCP28S3_G4. NCBI lineage: Bacteria > Bacillati > Bacillota > Clostridia > Eubacteriales > Oscillospiraceae > Dysosmobacter > Dysosmobacter sp. HCP28S3_G4. The sequence continues at coordinate 17,727 of NZ_JBQHUP010000045.1, forward strand.
GCCTCCGGCGGTGACGAAGCCCTCGTAGGGGTTGTAGTCCACATTGGCAGCGCACTCCGCCGCCCGGATCACATGGCTGGCGTTGGGGTCGTAGACCACGATGTCCGCATCTCCGCCGGGCCGCAGGGTGCCCTTCCGGGGATAGAGGCCGTACAGCCGGGCGGGATTCTCGCTGAGGGCCTTGCACATGGCCGTCAGGTTGATGCGGTGCTTCGCCACGCCGTAGGAGTAGATCAGCTCGCCCCTGGTCTCCACGCCGGGAAGTCCGCCGGGGATCTTCGTGAAGTCCTCCCGGCCCATGGCCTTCTGGGCCAGGGTGAAGGAGCAGTGGTCCGTGGAGACGGTCTGGATCTCCCCCTTTTTCAGGGCCTCCCACAGGTACTTCTGCTCTCCCTTGTCCCGCAGGGGCGGGGCGCAGACGTACCGGGCCGCCTGGGACCAGTCCTCGTTGAAGTACAGGCTCTCGTCCAGCAGCAGGTACTGGGGGCAGGTCTCCACGTAGACGGTCTGGCCCCGGGCCCTGGCCCGCCGGACCTCCTCCAGGGCGTCGTGATTGGTGAGATGGACGATGACCACCGGGCAGTCCGCCGCCTGGGCAATGCGCAGCAGCCGGGCCACCGCCTCCGCCTCCAGATACTGGGGACGGGTCAGGGGATGGGAGCCCACTCCCAGCTCCCCGGCGGCCTTCCGCTCGGCGATCATGCCGTCGATGACCCCGGCGTTCTCACAGTGGAACCCGGCGATTCCCCCCAGGGCCTTCAGCCGCTTCAGGGCCAGGTACACGTCCCGGTCGCCGATCATCATGGCCGGATAGGTCAGATACATCTTGAAGGACGAGATGCCCGCGGCGAACATGTTGGGCAGCTCCGCCTGGATGGCGGGGTTCCAGTCGTCGATGGTCATGTGGAAGCCGTAGTCGCACCAGGTATGGCCCCCGGCCTTGGCGTGCCACAGATCCAGTCCGTACTGAAGGGACTCCCCCTTGTTGGGGCAGGCGAAGTCGATGACCGTGGTGGTGCCGCCCCGGAGGGCCGCCTTGCTGCCGGTCTCGAAATTGTCCGCCGTGGTGGTGCCCGCCACGGCCAGGTCGAAGTGGGTATGGGCGTCGATAAAGCCCGGGAACAGCAGACAGCCGGTGACGTCCACCGTCCGCTCCGCGCCGGTCAGGAGCCGTCCTACCTTGGCGATCTTCTCGCCGTCCACCAGCAGGTCCGCCCGCTTGGGGCCGTTCTCCGTCACCACGGTGCCGCCTTTCAGCAGAGTTTTCACGCAAACCACTCCTCATTTTCCCCCGCCGGTCTCTCCCCCGGACGGGCTCGTTTTTCCTCCCGTCCATTGTAGCACGGGGCGCCGGAAATATCTATCCCATCCGGGCGGTCTTCTCAAAAACTTCACAAAAAACCGGGATGAAATTTTACCGCGTGCCCGCCGCGCCGCCGTTCCCTTTCAACGGGAATGTGGTATAATAAAGGTACTATCCCAGCGGGGTCCAAAATTCAGGAGGAGGTTTCAAGAATGAAAACATCAAGCAAGTTCCTGTCCCTCGTACTGACTCTGGCGATGCTGTTCTCTCTGAGCGTCACGACCGTCAGCGCGGCGGACACCACCACCGAGCCCGTTCAGGGCGACATCGTGGTGCTCTACACCAACGACGTCCACTGCGGCGTGGACGACGCCGTCGGCTACGCGGGGCTGGCCGCCTACCGGGCGGACATGCTGGAGAAAACCGACTACGTCACGCTGGTGGACGCCGGCGACGCCGTCCAGGGCGCGGCGCTGGGTACGCTGTCCAGGGGCCAGTATCTGGTGGACATCATGAACCAGATGGGCTACGACGTGGCCGTCCCCGGCAACCATGAGTTCGACTACGGCATGGACCAGTTCCTGGCCTTGGCCAAGGCCCAGAAGAGCGGCTACATCTGCTGCAACTTCATGGATCTGAAGACCGGCAAGCCCGTGTTCGACGCCTATCAGATCATCACCTACGGCGAGACCAAGGTGGCCTACGTGGGCATCGACACGCCGGAGGCCATCTCCAAGTCCACTCCCACCTACTTCCAGGACGCCAAGGGCAACTACATCTACGGCTTCTGCCAGGGCGGCGACGGCCAGGACCTGTACAAGGCCGTCCAGTCCGCCGTTGACGCCGCCAAGGCCGAGGGCGCCGACTACGTCATCGCCGTGGGCCACTGCGGCATCGACGAGCAGAGCGCTCCCTGGCGCTCCACGGACATCATCGCCAACGTGTCCGGCCTCACCGCCTTCATCGACGGCCACTCCCACAGCGTCATCCCCTCCCAGACCGTGGCGGACAAGGACGGCAAAACCGTCATCCTCACCTCCACCGGCACCAAGCTGGAGAACATTGGCAAGCTGGTGCTGAAGCCCGACGGCTCCGTCACCACCGGCCTGGTCAGCAAGGACGACTACACGAAGAAGGACGACGCCATGGACACCTTCGTCAAGGGCATCCAAGCCAAGAACGACGCCCTGCTGAAGAAGGTGGTGGCCAAGTCCGACGTCACCCTCACCATCATGGGCGCCGACGGCAAGCGGGCCGTCCGCAACGCCGAGACCAACCTGGGCGACCTGTGCGCCGATGCCTATCGGGCCATCGGCGATGCCGACATCGCCTTCGTCAACGGCGGCGGCATCCGGGCCGACATCCCCGCCGGGGACATCACCTATGAGCAGATCATCGCCGTCCATCCCTACGGCAACGAGCTGTGCGTGGTGGAGGCCACCGGCCAGCAGATCCTGGACGCCCTGGAGATGGCGTCCCGCTCCAACCCCGGTGAGAACGGCGGCTTCCTGCAGGTCTCCGGCCTGAGCTACACCATCGACCAGTCCATCCCCTCCTCCGTGAAGGTGGACGATGAGAAGATGTTCGTCTCCGTGGAGGGCGCGCGCCGGGTGAAGGACGTGCTGGTGGACGGCAAGCCCATCGATCCCAAGGCCACCTACACCCTGGCCTCCCACAACTATATGCTCCATGACGCCGGCGACGGCATGAACATGTTCCAGAACGACAACTTCCTGATGGAGGACGTCATGCTGGACAACCAGGTCCTCATCACCTACATCACCGAGGAGCTGAACGGCTCCGTTCCCGTGGACTACGCCGCGCCCCAGGGCCGCATCACCCTCACCGGCGAGCCCTTCGACGACGTGGCCACCAGCGCCTGGTACTATGACGGCGTGGTCTACGCCTATCAGAACAAGCTGTTCAACGGCACCAGCGAAACCACCTTCAGCCCCACCGGCACCATGACCCGTGGCCAGATGGCCGCCGTGCTGTACCGCATGGCCGGTTCTCCCGACGTGGAGCTGACAGAAAAGTTCACTGACGTGGCCCCCGACTCCTTCTGCGCCAGGGCCGTGGCCTGGGCCGTGGAGCAGGGCATCACCAACGGCACCACCGCCACCACCTTCAGCCCCAGCGCCCCCATCCAGCGCCAGCAGTTCGCCGTCTTCCTGTACAAGTACGCGCTGGCCGCCGGCTATGACGTCTCCGTGGGCGAGGACACCAACATCCTCAGCTATCTGGACGTGTCCTCCGTGGGCGAGTACGCCATCCCCGCCATGCAGTGGGCCTGCGGCGCCGGTGTGCTCCAGGGCAGCGACGGCAACCTGATGCCCGCCGCCTCCTGCACCCGCGCTCAGGTGGCCGTTATCCTCCAGCGCTTCGCCGGACTGGCCCAGGCGGGCTGAGTTTTCCGGGAAACGGAAGGATCTCCAGGCATACGAAAGCCCCGCGCCCAAAAGGGCGCGGGGCTCAGCTTGTCGAAAAACCCTGTCTGAAGGAAAAGAGTCCTTTTTTGCAGGGGGAGTACGAGGGGGCGGGAGCCCCCTCGTGTTGGATTGAATGCCTGCAAAAAGCCTG
>NZ_JBQHUP010000046.1:0-21279 GCF_052065175.1 Dysosmobacter sp. HCP28S3_G4
TTTCTGTATCCACGATTTCTACGATTCCACGATCCAGCTTCCCTCGTTCAAGCATCTTTCATCACCCATGCTTATTTTACCATATAAATGCGAAAAAGCCCAGCTATGCTCAACTTTTTCGACAGCCTGAGCGGTCCCGGTTCCTCTGAACCGGGACCGCTGCTATCGGGTCATTCTGAGATTCAGCCAAACACTTTCTTTCCGCCCAGATAGGTGGCGTGGACGGGAATGTCCTTGATCTCCTCCACATCCACCGCGAAGGGGTTCTGGTCCAGCACCACGAAGTCCGCCAGCATGCCCTTGCGGATCCTGCCCTTCCGGTCCTCCTCAAAGCTGCCCTCGGCACCGCGGATGGTGTAGCTGTCCAGGGCCTCCTGAACGGTGAAAGCCTCCTCCGGCAGATAGGGACCCTTGTGGTCCCGCAGGGTGCTTCTGGTCACGGCGCACTGCATGCATGCCATGGCGTCCGGCAGCTCCACCGGGCAGTCGGTGCCGTTGCTGACGGAGATGCCGTTCTTCATCAGGGTCTTCCAGCTGTAGCTGGTGGAGGCCAGCTCTTTGCCCACGCGCTCCTCCACGATGTGGATGTCGTAGTCCAGGAAGATGCTCTGGGCATAGATATGCAGCTGCATGTCCTCGATCTTCTTCAGCTGGTCCGGGCGGGTGATCTGGCAGTGGACGATACCGTGACGATGGTCCTTTCTGGGATGGGCGGCCAGCGCCTTTTCATAGGCGAACAGCACACGGTCCAGGCAGGCGTCGCCGATGGTGTGGACCGCCACCTGCATTCCGTGGGCGTTGGCGTAGTCGATCATCTCGTCCATGGTCTCCTGGGTAAATACCGGGATGCCGCAGGTGGACGGATCGTCCGCGTAGGGACGGCTGAGATAGGCGGTGCGGGGACCCAGAGCGCCGTCGCCCAGCATCTTCAGGGGGCCGATCTTGAACAGCTCCGTGCCCACGCCGGTGTTGCAGCCGGATTCCACGAATTCCTTCAGGCTCGGCAGGTCCGTGAAGTTGCTCTGCTCATACACACGCACCGTCAGCTCGCCGGATGCTTCCAGCTCCTGATAGGCGGCGTTGACCTCCTGCCAGGGGATCTTGCGGTAGACGCAGTAGTCGTCGGTCTGGCTGCTGGTGACGCCGTAGGCGTTCAGCGCCTTGCAGGCGGAGCGGATCATGTCCTTCAGCTCCTCCCTGCTGGGCTCCGGGATGGCGTCGTAGACCCGGTCCATGGCGTTGTCGAAGAACCGGCCGTCCGGCTCGCCGTTCTCCAGGCCGATCCGGCCGCCGTCCGGCTGGGGCGTATCCGCCGTCACGCCCAGCAGCTCCAGTGCTTTGCTGTTGACCACCAGACAGTGGCCGCAGGCCCGCACCGCGCAGATGGGCACCTCGGTGGACACCTTGTCCAAGTCGTAGCGGTTGGGCATCCGGTGGACATCGGTGAAGTAGTCCTGGTTCCAGCCGCGGCCCAGCAGCCATGCGGAGCCGGTGTGGGGATGGGCGGCTTCAAACTCCCGCAGGCACCGCAGAAGGTCCTCCAGACTGGCGGTGTGGGCGGCCAGCTGGGCGGTGTGCAGCGCGTTGCCGAAGTTCAGCAGGTGCATGTGGCTGTCGTTGAAGGCGCTGCACACGAATCTGCCCTCCAGATCCACAATCTCCGAATCTCCCTCCGCATAGGACAGTGCCTCCCGGCTGCTGCCCGCGAACAGAAATTCATCGCCCTCCACGACGAAGGCCTCCGCAAGGGGAAGCTCCCCCGTGTAAACCACGCCATTGTGATAAATGGTCCTCATTTTTTCTGATACCCCTTTTCCAGTTTTCCCAATGCCAAGGCCAGCTTTTCGTAAAGTCGCTCGATCCTTCACGAAAAGCTGGCTTGCTGGCGTTATTATTTGCTTGTCTTTCCGGCTGCCGCGGCATCCTCATAGAACAGCCGCATGTTCTCGTCCACCTTGCCGATGCCCAAGTAGCGCGCCTTGTAGTCCTTCAGCAGCTTGAAGTACTGATTGGACAGGATCAGGATCACGGCCACGTTGACGAAGGTGGGGATGGCGGAGGTAATGTCCACCAGCGTCCAGATGAAGCCCTGGTTGTCGGTCTTCACCAGATAGATGGTCCACAGCAGGCCCGGCAGAACGCGGATGGCGTAGAAGATCTTCATGATGATGGTCTTCAGCAGGCCCTCCTTCTTGTAGAGGTGCTCCAGGATGGCCAGATAGTAGGTGAACCAGCCGCCGGAGGTGGTGACGGTGAAGATCACCATGATGACTGCCAGCAGCAGGCTTCCCACGGTCCCGAAGCTGCTGGAGAAGGCGCTCAGCGCCAGGGTGCCGCCGTTGGTGCCGTCGGTCCACATGCCGCTGAGAATCACGGACAGAGCGGTGATGCTGCAGACGACGAAGGTATCGAAGAAGACCTCGAAGGAGCCCCACAGGCCCTGCTCCACCGGATGCCGGGTCTTGGCGGAGGCGTGGATCATGGGAGAAGTGCCCCAGCCGGCCTCGTTGGAGTACACGGACCGGGCCATACCGACGCGGACCATCTGGCTGACGGCGCAGCCGGCGAAGCCGCCGACGGCCGCGGTGCCGGTGAAGGCGTTGGTGAAGATGGAAGCCACAGCGGCGGGAGCAGAGGTGATGTTGGCCAGGATCATGGCAATGCCCATCAGGATGTACAGGGCGCTCATGAAGGGGACCAGCTTGCTGAAGATGTTGGCGATCCGCTTCGTGCCGCCGCCGGTGATGACGAAGGTCAGTGCGCAGACCAGGATGCCCACGATGATGACGCCCTCGATCTTCATGCCGCCGATGGTGATGCCGTCAAAGTGGAAGGCACCAGCCACCACCTGAGAGGCGGTCAGCGTGGAGGAAGTCACGAAGAAGGTGGAGAAGATGCCGATACCGAAGATGACAGCCGGGATCAGCCACAGCTTGCCCCAGTGGCGCTCCTCGCCGAGGCCGCGCTCCATGTAGTAAGTGGGGCCGCCGTAGTAGTCGCCCTTCTCATTTGTCCGGCGGTAGTAGCAGCCCAGGGTGACCTCCACCTGCTTCAGGATCATGCCGAGGCACGCGGTGAGCCACATCCACAGGACAGCGCCCGGGCCGCCCGCGGCCACTGCGGTGGCGACGCCGGCGATATTGCCGAAGCCCACCGTGCCGCCGATGGCGGTGGAGATGGCCTCGAAGGCGCTCAGCATACCCTTTTCGTTCTCATTTTCCGTATCCTTCTGGAAGATCTTTCCGAAGGTACGCTTCATAATCCAGCCGAAATAGCGGAACTGGAAGAAGCCGGAACGGACCGTAAAGTACAGTCCGGTCACGATCATGAGTACAATGAGCGGTAATCCCCAGAGAATACCGTCAAGCCAATTTAAAAAATCAATCACAATTTTCTCCTCTTTTCACACTTGTTTTGAGTTTTCCCTTTCCTTTGCACGGATCCGTTCAGCGAAAGGGCCGGCTTCCTTTCGTCAAAGAGGAATTTCGCACAAAAAACAGAGCAGTGGTTTCCGTGAAAAGACCACTGCTCCAATAAACAAATGAAACAATAGCTCCTCCACCATGCGGTGAGAGTGCACAGCCTGTTCGACTGTACCCCAACTGCGGTGACACATGGGATGCCACCGGTTTCGGCGAAGCGTCCTTTCCCCGTCCATCTCCGGCCCCATTGCCTCCGGACAGGTACTGATACGATCCGCGCCTCTATTGCTGAATCTTTATTTAATTCTTTAATTCGACAGAATTATACAATCAATTCTCCCGTGTGTCAATAAATTTATTGGGACGGTCAGGAAAAACTTGCCGCAGCGGGCGCGGCGGCGTCCATCTCCGGGCCGCTTCCGGCGTCGTGGATATGCAGAATATGCAGCATCAAAATATACGGATCTGCTCTGATGCGCGGCCCTCGGGTTCTTGAGAAGGCGTTTATATGTGCCTGATGTTTGCCTAGATATGAAACGCGTCTGCCGGAGACGGCAGACGCGTTCAGCAGACTTTCGCCGAATTTACGGAGTTTTTCACCGCACATCGCTGTGCAGGGAGGCAACTGAATACCTCCTACGGTTTGCCGCAGATCTGTATTTCTCCGGCGGGTGATGCGGCCTGACCGACGGTACTGCCTGCGGCGGCACTCCCCGATGCACACAGGGCCAGGATCAGCAGGGGGATCAGCAGCAGAGCCAGGAATCGTTTTACGCGCTTCCCGGTTGAACTCTTTTGACGCGGCATGTTTTTGATTGCTTCGGCCTGCCGGAACATGCGATCCAGCAGAGTCTCAATTGTTTTTCCCAGCAGCCAATTGAGAAGCTACCTGCCCCAGTATTGAAGCACTGAGGCAACTCTTACCATATTTTTCATATGATCTGTTCAAGTTGTTGCGCCGTGGAATACGGCGGTCACATCATTTCTGTGTGACTCTTGCGGTCGCCCGCAAGTTCAGACTGTGCCTTCATCCGCGTGGGATGCTCCGTGTCCAGTCGTTACACCTTCCCAGAAGGGCTTGGCCCGGCGTTTTCTGCTGTGGATCCATCATAGCAGACAGGCTCCTGATTTGCAACAGGTCGGGCATCTGAAAAGGCCCGAAGGATACGGAACAGAAATACTTCTGCCAGTGCGTTTCCGGAACCGCCGGTCAGTTTTTCATCGCTTTTCCCTGAGACATCAGTTCTTCGATGTACTCGTCAATAAGCCGGAGTCCCTTCGCCAAATCATGGGCATGGGAGAGCGTGATCCGGAACGAATGCGGGATATTGAAGCAGTCACCGTGGCAGACCAGCACGCCCTTCTGATCCAGCAGACCGTCGCAGAACTCCTCCGCCGGAACCTCCAGGTCGTAATGCACCAGGCAGGTGGTTGCATACGAATCGGCATATTGGTGCAGATATGGATTATCCGCGATCCATTTGTCGATGACCGCTTTATTGGCGCTGACGATCCGGCGGGATCGCTGAAAGATCTTGTCCACATGCTCCAGGGCGATGGCAAAGATCCACTCGTCAAACACACCCCCGCAAATGGAATCATAGGAACGCCAGTTGAACAGTTTGAACCGGGTATCCGGATCGTGGCAAATGATCCAGCCCACCCGTGTACCTGCCATGGAGTAGATCTTGGAAGAACTGGCCGTAACGATGGCCTTTTCGTAGAGGTCGGCGAAGGAGGGCATGTACTCTTCCTTCAGGCCCCGGTACATCTCGTCACAGATGACCCATGCGTCCACGGAGCGGGCAATCTCCACGATCTCCTGCATTTCCTCCAGCGTGAGGAGAGAGCCGGTGGGGTTGTTGGGGTTGGTGAACAGGATGGCTTTCGTATTCTGATCCACCGCCCGCCGGACCTCTTCGATATCCAGACGGTATCCGGCCTCGGGCTTCAGGTCAATCTTCCGCACCTCGGCGCCGATGGACTTGGGAATGGAGAAGAACTGCTGGTAGTTGGGCATGATGGAGATCACATTGTCCCGGGACTCGATCAGGGCATAGCACACAGTACTGTTGGCTCCCGTGCCGCCGTGACAGAGGATCACTTCCTCCGGCTCTACCTTCCGGTATAGCTTTTCCGCGATGGCCCGTCTGGTCCGCGGTGTCCCATCGAACCGGCCATAGCCCAGATCCATATGCCGCAGTTCCTGAAAGAAGTCCTCCATGCTCTCGCCAGTGAGCTGGAATAGTTCCTCCACTGTCATAGGCAGCACGCAACTGCCGCCCAGATAGATTTTGTTCTTCTCACTGTCGCACGCCGGATTCAGCCAGTTTTCCAGGGTGAAATCATCAATCTTCATATTACGCTCCTTTCCGCACCTCAGCCTGGGCCGTTGTTATAGGTCAATGGCGTGGGCCGGATCGTCCCCTGCCCCTTCAACGACCATCTTCGCCACCGCCAGATCCAGCAGCGCCAGACCCGTGGCGTCAAATACCGTAATCTCCCGGTCACTCCTGCGGCCGGGCTTCGTTCCCAGCAGCACCTCACCGATCTGACCGATGATGCTCGCCCGGGTGATGAAGCCGCCTTTCACAGCAAGCTCGCACTCACCGGCGTTGACGCACTGGTCCACATCATCCACATAGATCGCAGCATCCCGCAGAATGGCGGGGTCGATCTCCTCCTTGCCGGGCATATCTGCGCCAATGCAGGAGAAATGGGTGCCGGGTCTGACCCATTCCCGTTTGATGACAGGAGCGGTAGCCCGGGTGATGGTGATGATGATGTCGCTGTTGCCGACGGCTGCGGTCAGGTCTTCCACAGGGAGAAACTCCACGCCGGAGGCGTCAATGCCGAAGCCGTCCCTCAGACGGCCGGGTGCTTTCTCCGCGTAGACTGCCGCAGCAGACGGATGGATGGGCTCGGCACAGTACACTTTTTTGATCTGCGGCAGAGCGGTCAGGGCCGCGGCGATCATAAATATGGACTGACGTCCGGTCCCCAGGACCAGCAGCGTCTCACTGTCCCGGCGCGCCAGAGCACGGGCGGCCACCGCTGCGGCGGAGCCGGTACGCATGGAGGTGATATACGAGGCGTCCATGATCCCCAGCGGCAGCCCCGTTTTCCCGTCCATGGCCACAAGGATGCCGCTGAATGGAGGCAGCCCCAGCTGTTCATTCTGTGGGAATGTTGCCAGTGCCTTCAGGCCGTATACCTCACTTCCGCGGTCATAGCCGGAGCGGATATCCATGACGCCGCCGCGATCCTCAAAGTGGTGGGTCACAGTAGGCCAGACAACGGTCTCCCCCCGTGCCTTGGAACGATAAACGCCCTCCACAGCTTCGATCACCTCCGGCAGCCGGAGTCTCTGTTCGAGAGCAGCGCGGTTATAGAAACTGACTTTCATAACGACTCCTCCCTGTTGAAAAAGATTAAGCGCACAGGTTTGTTTGCAATCAGGATATCGTTTTGATACTCCAACTGCAACGGATATTTTTAGCACAGACGATAAAAGTATAGAAATTCAAATTAACGGGATTTTTTATTATTCAAACATCGAGTCCGTCAATGAATCCTTGATGGGTGATTAGTCGCTTACATTCAATGCAGGTTATCGTTCCCTGTCCGCATTCACTTTCCGGAGAGACTGCGCCTGCCCGCCGCAGCCTGCCGCTTCAGCTGCTCTTCATATTTCGAGACCAGCTTTTCCTTCTGCTCTTTCAGATACGCCTTCTCCTCCTCGCTGTACTCTTTGCAGTCGATCGCCGCCGCCTGAATGATCTTCAGATCTTCCCGATTCAGGTCGCACCATCCCCGGCTCTCATAAAAGCAGTACAGGATCGGAAAGTCCAGAATCCGGAAGCGGATGGCTTTCTTCTTTTTGGACTGGAAGCGGTCAAGGCGGGCTTTCCGCGCTTTCGGCCACGGTGCGTTCTCCACGTCCTTGTATTGATGCGGTTTCCCTTGCACATCCCCAAAATAGGCGATCGTCCATGAGCGGTGCACCAGATCCGCCTCGGAGCCGGGAATCAGCGTCTTTGCGTATTCCAGTGCGATCCTGGAGGGGCCTGTCAGAACCGCGCCATACGCCAGGTCCAGCTTCAAATAAGGGTCCCGCTCACATTCGTAAGCCTTCTCCACAAACTCTGGAATGTCCTTTGACAGCATGGGAAGCCTGGTCACAAAATAGAGCAGCTCATTTTTCAGGGAGAACAGCCCCTCTCCGGACAAGTTATCCAGAAGACTCCGCGTCTCGGCGTCCAGGCTCGACTCGTCCGGCCGGACCGTGTACAGATAGATGTCCATCAGGTTCTTTTGGAGCCTGCGCAGTTCTTCCTCGTCCCGGATGGTACTGATGGCTCCCCGCACATAGTCGGTGATATCATTTCGCAGCGTCTGCCGCAATACACTGACCACCGCCGCGCCGCCTTGCTGGAATGCGGTGAAGACGCTCTCGGCGTAGAAATAGGCACAGAGGCTGCGGTGATAAAACCCGGTAGCCGTCTTCGCTCCGTCTTCGGAAAATCCGGAGAATGTCAGCAAGCCTGTAATGGCAGTATCCTGATATCGGACGCTGCAGCACGGCCCATAGTAGAGCTCCTGCGCAATTCCCTGCAACGCATCCATGATCTTATCGTCCGTCATACAGCTTGTCTTCCGGGCCCGCTCCTTTTTCAGCCAGCAGCGGAAGAACGAGTGGTACAACAGATAGAGCGGCTGATCCGCCGTGACCAGGCTCTGGACAACGCCGCCGGTCAGTCCGTCATTTTCCAGAAGATAGATCAGCAGCGTCAGCTGGAACGGCGTCTCCGTAAAGCCGGTCATCGCCAGGTTTACGTCCATTGCCTTGTTGAAATCCTCCAAAAGCTTTTCATTCCGGGTCTGCTTGGCATAGTTCCTGGCATATCGCTCCGCCATACGGAAATCCCACTTTTGCAAGGTTATGACATTTTCAATATAGCGGCTCAGGTCCGGGGATTCCTGGTGGTAATAGTGCTCCGTCCGCCAGCCGAACCAAACTGTCGTGTTGGAGCCCGGTTCCGACAGTCTGGAGAGCAGCTTCGGCAGGCCGTCAAAGAACCTGGTATCGCTCACCTCATCCATGCCGTCCAGCAGGATGATCCGATGCTGTGAGGGCCTGGCCTCTCCCCGCAGATAGCCGGCGACGCACCGTTCGTAGGGGGTCATCTCTTCCCTTTGCAGGGCGGAGGCGTGGAGGTACAAAAATTCCCGAGACTGGTTCTCAAAGAGATACAGGTATTTCAAAAGAGTCGTCTTTCCGAAGCCGGCGTCGCCGGAGATCACGATGTGCTTGTTCCGATACTGCACCCGGAGGCTGCGGTAAGGGATGCTCCTTTTGACCTTTTGACCTCTCAGGTTGGGCGTGATGAACAGTTTGGGAAACAGTCCCCGGAAGGACGCGCTCTGCTTCATCCACGGAAGGAGGAGATCGTTTTTCAGCAGTTCCTGGTTTTCCGTGACCATTTTTCCGGTCAGGCGGACACGGGTGGGCAGAGCGGTTTTTTCGCGGATGCTGTCGTTAAACTGTCCATACTCGCTCCAGCCTGTTTTGGCGCCGAACTTGCCGTCCCACTGGTATGCGGTATATGTCTGTGTCCGGGTGTCGCCATAGAGGAACGCCGCCTGGGCGCCGGTTTCCTGCTTCAGGCACCCCATGGTGATCTCCAGGTGATTGCCGACGGAACGCCACCAGACGTTGTGGGCGTCTCCGCAAAGATACAGGCGCACAGGATAGTCTTGGAAGATGCTCTCTACTGCCTGCCGTTCCTCCGGCGACAGATACTCCAGGGCGTGGTGGGCCAGTACGATGATGGGACATTGGGGATGTTGCGCTTTGATCTCCTCCAGCAAGCAGGCCAATTCGTTGTTGCCGATAATCAGCTCGCCCCGGCTGCTATCACTGACGTGCATGACGGCAGTGTTCAAGGTCAGCAGGATCATATTCCCAACCACTTCGTACTGGTGGAGCGGCTGGTCCTTCCACGGATCCTTCGCTCCATACAGCCTGCCGCAGACCGTGTAAAAGAATGAGAACTCTGATTTCAGGAACTTCAGATCCTCAGTGGAAAAGGTGCCTTTCGCATAGTCATACGCTTTTTGGATCTTCTCATACCGTTCCGCCGCAGCTCCTTCGCTGCGCCTGCGGTCATGGTTCCCCGGCGCCAGATGGATATGTTCCGCCTCTGTGATCCCGGCGGCTTCCGCGATCTTCCAAATGTACTCCACCGCATTTGCGGCCGTCTCCTCCTCGGGCGCATCCTTTTGAAAGAAGGCATGGCGGTAATCTCCGGTGACGAACAGCTCGTCCGCCTCCAGTTTGTTTTTCCGGATAAACTCCGGCAGATAGTTCCGGAGGTTCCGTGCGGAACGCCCGTCCCCTTCCGGATTGTAATGGATATCTGATATGTGCAAAAACCTCATAGCCATCCCTCCCACACAGGAAATACACACCGTCCGGACTGGCCGCACAAAATTCAAATGCCCAGTCGCTCTCTGGGGACAGTTTATCACAAAATTTTCCTCAATAAAAGGTACAGATTCATATGAGGGAGTATTCTGTTTCCAGATAGATTTTCTTTCGGTCTGCGTGCAGCAGCCTGATTGCTTACCTGTAATTGCAATGCGTCTCCTCATAGACTAGCACAGATATAGGTACGAGTCATTACATTACCATATCCAACCATGCGCAGATGGCCAGCTTTGTGGCACTGAACAGAACCTTCTATAACAGTCTCAGTGATGATGAGGACAAGGCCATTCTGGACGCATCAAGGGCGAGGGCTTTTCTTCAGACTCGCCGCTCTGCGGAATGGTCCTTCCTCGAAAAAGCACTTGTGTTTTTCCACAGAATGGCGTATAATCACTTTGCCAAGGAGAATAAAATGCAGAAAAAGGGAGCTCGCAAACGGGCTGAGAGGAAGCTGTGCGCTTCGACCTGTGACCTGATTTGGGTAATGCCAACGTAGGGAGATAAAGCACCGGTATCAAATGCCGTGGGAATGTCTTTCCTCACCCTGCGAAAGACGCCCACGGCATTTTTCTATCATGCGGCCCGCGGAGGTCCTGCGTTTCTTCTCCGGCCGCGGTGGATCGGGGGCACCACCTTCCGCCGCGCAAGAAAATTCCATTCTGTGCAGAAAAGGAGAACTCTATGAGAACAGCATGGAACAGCGCCGGGATATCCGGTGCAGGCGCCGGGAATCTGACAGACAGCAGAAGGCCCCACAGAATGGCCGCTGCCCAGGCACCTCCCGGCGCTGCGTCCAGGCTCCTGTGGGAGCCGCGGGACACGACAACAGCGAATCAGAAAACTTTGGGAGGAATTTGAAATGGATCGTACTTACACCACACAGATGGACGCCGCCCGCAGGGGCATCGTCACGCCGGAACTGGAGACCGTGGCCAAAAAGGAACGGATGACCGCCCAGGAGCTGCTGCCCCTGGTGGCATCGGGCAAGGTGGTCATCCCCGCCAACCGCCTGCATACCTGCCTGGACCCCGAGGGCATCGGCTCCATGCTCCGCACCAAGATCAATGTCAACCTGGGCGTCTCCCGGGACTGCAAGGACTACAACGTGGAGATGCAGAAGGTGCTCTCCGCCGTGAACATGGGGGCGGAGGCCATCATGGACCTGTCCAGCCACGGCGACACCGGCCCCTTCCGCCGGAAGCTCACCGCGGAGTGTCCGGTGATGATCGGCACTGTGCCGGTCTATGACAGCGTCATCCACTATCAGCGGGATCTGGACACCCTGACCGCCAAAGACTTCATCGACGTGGTCCGCCTGCACGCCCAGGAGGGTGTGGACTTCGTCACACTCCACTGCGGCATCACCCGCAAGACCATTGACCAGATCCGCAAGCACAAGCGGAAGATGAATATCGTCTCCCGGGGCGGCTCCCTGGTGTTCGCCTGGATGTGCATGACCGGCGAGGAAAATCCCTTCTACGAGTATTACGACGAGATCCTGGACATCTGCCGGGAGTACGACGTGACCATCTCCCTGGGCGACGCCTGCCGTCCCGGCTGTCTGGCCGACGCCACCGACGTGTGCCAGATCGAGGAGCTGGTGCGTCTGGGCGAGCTGACCAAGCGGGCCTGGGAGAAGGACGTCCAAGTGATGGTGGAGGGTCCCGGCCATGTGCCCATGGACCAGATCGCCGCCAACATGAAGGTGCAGCAGACCATCTGCATGGGCGCCCCCTTCTATGTTCTGGGCCCCCTGGTGACGGACATCGCCCCCGGCTACGACCACATCACCGCCGCTATCGGCGGCGCCATGGCCGCCATGAACGGTGCCGCGTTCCTCTGCTATGTGACGCCGGCGGAGCATCTGGCCCTCCCCAATCTGGACGACGTGAAGCAGGGCATCATCGCCAGCAAGATCGCCGCCCACGCCGCCGACATCGCCAAGGGCGTCCGGGGCGCCCGTGAGATTGATGACAAGATGGGCGACGCCCGCCGCGCCCTGGACTGGGATGCCCAGTGGAAGTGCGCCCTGGACCCGGAGACGGCCAAAGCCATCCGGGATGACCGCTCCCCGGAACACGACGACACCTGCTCCATGTGCGGCAAGTTCTGCGCGGTGCGCAGCATGAACAAGGCCCTCAACGGCGAACACATCGACATTCTGTGACGGCCCGGGGGTGTTCCCCCGAGGCCTGTGAGAAAACAACCGTGCCGGGATGCAGCGTTGACTGCATCCCGGCATTTTTATGGAAACGTCTTCCCTTCCGGACCGTCACGCCGTCCGGCGAGTCAGCAGAAGACCGCTGGTGATGGCCGTCAGGGGCGCCACCGTCACCAGGCCGAAGGAGCCCACGATGGTGTGGACGATCTCCGCTGCCACATACTTGTAGTTCAGGATGAACTCCACCGGCGTGCCCTGGGCCATGAACACCATCAGCAGGGCGATGTAGCTGCCGGAATAGGCCAGCAGCAGCGTGGTGGTCGTGGAACCGCAGGCGGCCCGGCCCACGGCGAAGCCCGAGGAGACGGCCTCTCGGGCGCCGATGTCCGGCCGCTTCTGCACCACCTCGTACACGGCGGAGCAGATGTCCACCGACAGGTCCATCACCGCGCCGGAGGAGCCGAGAAAGATGGAGGCCATGAAGATCTGCGTCAGGTCCAGATTCTGATATCCGGCGTACAGCAGGCTCTCGCTGGACTCCATGACGGCGCCGTGGATGCGGAACAGGTTCGTGAACACCACGCCCAGCACCGCCGTGACGGCGATGCCCAGAGCCGCGCCAGAGGTGGCGGCCAGGCACCGGCGGTCAAAGCCGTAGATCAGGCTGAGGATCAGCGCCGTCAGCGCCAGCACCATGGCAAGAGCCAGCCATACCGGGTTCCAGCCCCGCAGCAGACAGGGCACCAGCACCTTCCACATCAGCAGAATGGTGTCCACGAAGGAGAGGATTGCCCGGACGCCGGTCCATCCGGCAAACAGCACCAGCTGCAGCAAAAACAGTCCCGCCAGAAGCGCCTCCTTGTCCAGCCGGTAGTGGTCGGTCATGGAGACCACGGAGATGACGCCTCCGCTGTGGCTGACGGTGACAAAGGCGATGTCGCCGGGGGCAAACAACTTGTCCTGGGCCAGGGAGCCGTTGAGCCGGTTGACGGCCTCCACCGTCTGTCCCTCAAAATGGCCGCCCAGCAGCTTCACCGTGCACCGCTGTTCGCCGGTGCGGATCAACCCGGTGTCCACGATGTCGCTCTCGTCGGTGGCCAGCACCTCCGCCCGGACACGGTCGGCGTTCTGATAGGTCAGCCTGCCCTCAAAACCCGTGGGCAGCATCAGTTCCTCTGCGGTCATGTGGGTCTTGTTGTCCCGCATTTCTCTGGACAGTAGCATCTGGTCCGCCAGGGAGCCCACCCGCACCATGAAAAACTCGTCCAGATTGCTCTGGTAGATGGAGGCGAAAGTCAGCCGCTCACACAGCGGCACGCTTTCGCTCTCCGCCTCCTCCAACACCCGTTCATTGAATTTCAGCCAGGACAGTTCCCGGTTCAAATAGGTATTCATCCCTCGCCCCACACTTTCTCCATGATTCTCAGACTCTGCTCAGTATAAAAAAAGCGGCGGCACTTCGACACCGTTCTCCCGTAAAAGCTCCGTTAAATCGTCGTAAAGTGCATCGGCGGCAGACGCACTTTACACACACCTTACAAACCTTTTACAGCCTGGCGGTGGCTGCCGGCTCCTCCCCACGGTAAAATATCTGAAGCAGAAGAAAGAGAGGTCCACGGAATGGATATTCGTCTTCAGGACATCACCAAATCCTACGGCGGGAAGGCTGTGATCCGGCCCACTACGCTCCGGATCGACAGCGGCAGCTTCACCACCCTCCTGGGGCCGTCGGGCTGCGGCAAGACCACCCTGCTCCGCATGATCGCCGGATTGGAGACACCGGACACGGGCGAGATCTTCTTCGATGACCGCTGTGTCTTTTCCCAGGAGAAAAGGATCAGCGTACCGCCGGAAAAGCGGGGGCTGGGATTCGTGTTTCAGGACTTTGCCCTGTGGCCCCACATGAGCGTCTTTGAAAATGTGGCCTTCGGCCTGCGGGCTTCGGGAGACACCAAAGACCTGGACCGGCGGGTAAAAGACGCGCTCCACGCCGTGCAGCTGGACGAATTTGCTCAGCGGTATCCCCATCAGCTCTCCGGCGGTCAGCAGCAGAGGGTGGCCTTTGCCCGGGCTATCGTCATCGAGCCCCAGTGCATCCTGTTCGACGAGCCCCTGTCCGCCTTGGACGCCCTGCTCCGGGAGGAAATGCGCACGGAGTTGCGGGAGCTGACCTCGCGGCTGGGCATCACCTCCGTCTTCGTCACCCACGACCAGACGGAGGCCATGAGCATGAGCGACCGGATCGCCGTCCTCTCCGGCGGCGCGGTGGAGCAGTACGACAGTCCGGAGATCATCTACTCCGCGCCCAAAACAGAATTTGTGGCCCGTTTTGTGGGAGCCTCCAACTGGATCGACGATCACCACATGTTCCGCCCGGAAAAAGCCGCTCTGCGATTTGCGGAGCATACCCAGCGGTTCGACGCCCAGGTCCAGTCCGCCCAATTCCTGGGCAGTTCCTATCAACTCCATCTGAAATACCGGGGCCAGAACTGGGTGCTGCCGTCTGCGGAAAAAATGTCTGTCGGGACATCCCTCCCGATTTACATAGAGGAACAAAACATCATCACACTTTAAGGAAACGAGGTTTGAACATGAAAAAAATGCTCGCGTTTTTGCTGGCCGGTGCCATGTGCCTTGGTCTGGCCGCCTGCGGCAGCAGTGCCGCACCTGCCGGTACCAGCACCGACAAGCCCGCCGGATCCCAGAGCGCCGATGTGCAGGAGCCTGCCGGGACCAAGGAGCTGTCCGGCAAAGTGACCGTCTACATGCCCTCCCCCGCCGGTCTTGCGGACAAGATCGCCGCCGGCTTCACCGCCGCCACCGGCGTGGAGGTGGAGCAGTTCCAGGGCACCACCGGCGAGATCCTGGCCCGTCTGGAAGCGGAAGAGGCCAATCCCGTGGCCGATGTGGTCATTCTGGCCTCCTGGTCCGACGGCCTTTCCATGAAGCAGGACGGCAAGCTCGTCTCCTACATCCCCGCCAACGCCGACAAGGTAGCGGACGGCTGGATCGACGAGGATTCCACGCTGTTCGGCTACAGCGCCTCCGCCGTGGGCGTCATCTACAACACCTCCGTGATCCCCGAGCTGTCCGCCGACTGGTCCGAGCTGAGCGACGCCCAGTACAAGGATCAGCTGGCCATTCCCGACCCGGAGAAGTCCGGCGCTTGCAAAGATTTCGTGGCGGGATACGTCAACGCCAACGGCTGGGATGACTTCCAGGCCATGGCCGACAACGGCATGACCGTCCCCGGCGCCAACAAGGCCGCTCTGGAGGCCGTCACCACCGGTGAAGTGGGCATCCTGGTGGCCGGCGTGGACTACAACGCCTATTCCTCCATCAACAAGGGTGAGCCTCTGAACATCTACTATCCCGCCGGCGGCACCGTGGTCAATCCCCGTCCGGCCATGATCCTGAACACCGCCCCCAATATGGACAATGCCAAGGCCTTCATTGACTATCTGTTCTCCGACGAGGCCCAGCAGCTGGTGGCTGACGCCTATCTGCTGCCCGGCCGCAGCGACGTAAAGTGCGAGGGCCGCACCAACCTGGAGGACATCCCCCAGATTGAATGCGACTGGGACGCCATGATGGCCATTGCCTCCGACTCCGCCGCCAAGATCAACGAGATCTGCCAGTAAGCGGAGGTATCCATGGACATCAGAGTCAAGAAACAGCTGCCTCTCGCGCTGCTGGCCGCTGTACTCTGCTTTCTGATTGTCTGCCCTTTGATCATGATATTTGCCAAGGCGGTCATTGCGGATGGCCGCCTTGACTTCTATTCGGCGTGGCAGACTCTGACAGAGAGCGAAAACGCGGTGATGATCGGCAATTCCCTTCTGCTGGGCGTTTTGGTGGTGCTCCTCTCCACGGCCATCGCCGCGCCCCTGGCCTATCTCTTCTCCCGGACCTGCTTTGCCCGGTACCGGGCCTTTGATATCATCTTCATGATCCCCTTTATGACGCCGCCCTATATCGCCTCCATGGGCTGGATCTTATTCATGCAGAAGCGGGTCACCGGCGTCTGGAACAGCGGCCTGGATGGCGCAACCCTGACCCTGGCTGCCTTCGAGACCGGCATTGGCTCTCTCGGCCGGATCATTCTGGCCCTCGGCGTGTTCCTGTTCGGCCTGACCACCTCCAGCGGCGTCTATGCCCAGATTGAGGTCGTCGTCCGTTACCTGGTGGGCAACTCCCCCCTGAAGGATGCGATTCTGAAGTTCTATAAGTGGACCTATCCCATTCCGAGCCTGGGCATGGTCGTGATCGCCGTCTATTACGGCTTCCCCGGCGCGACGCTGTGGCTCTTCTCCGACGCATCCACAGCACTTCCCATCTTTGCCAATATCATCACACTGTTCATTCTGACTCCGCGCTTCCTCGCCCTGATCAAGGACTACATGGCGAGATACCGGAAAGTCGGAACTGTCGATCCGGATTTCCCGATCTTCTTCGAGAAAGATCAGGATGCCGAGGTCAAGGCCCGGGCGGAGTGGGCCAACCAGTAAGCTCCGGCTCCTTCCCCACTGTCAAAAGACTTTACGCAGACGTATTGTGACCAACCTTTTATAAGCCGTAGGGCATCCTGGCACAAGGCCTGGGATGCCCTACGGCTGTTTGGGGTGCCGGTGCGACGTATTCTCCCCTTTCGGATATATCAACTCCCCCTATGGAAGACGAATCTTCTGTCTTCCATAGGGGGAGCCTGTTTTTGCCCTTGTCCTTCACGAACCGGCGGTGAAGCCCAGTTCCCGCAGATAATTGTACACCGTGAAGCGGGAGATCTTCAGCCGTTCCGCCACATAGGGGACCGCCTTCTGCATCTGGAACACATTCCGCTCATGCAGCATCCGGATGACCCGCATCCGGTCGTGCTTTCCCATCTCCTCCACCGGGACCCCCACTTGGCTGATGCTCTCATTCAGGATCTGGTTGATGCTCTGGCGGGAGTGCAGCTCCTCCGCCAGCTCCGTGGAGGTGGAGATCAGCTTGTCCAGCGCGTCCCGCATGCCCGCGTAGGAGGAAATATCAAAGTTGATGCCCAGGCCGTAGTGGTAGTTCTCCCCCTTGAAATAGACGGTGGAGGATTTGATGGTCTTTCCCCCGGTGGTCACCACCTGACAGTTCATATAGTTGGTGCCCGGATCGATGTTCGCAAAGGCATCCTCCGGAACAGGGTCGCCGGTGACATACACGCAGTCTCCCTTTTTCCGCCCGGATACGTGCCCGTTGTAGATGGCCGCGATAAAATTCTCGTAGTGTTCGCAGTCGTGGATCACCGTCTCACAGTGATAGCCGAAGGTCTCCGAGATCATCTTGGCGATCTCACACAGATTGTTGAACATCTCTTTGTCTTCCATGCCCATCCCATCTCCGCTCCGCAGACGTTTTCCGCATTATATCATCTCCAAATCAGAAAAACAACATGGTCTATCTGCACAAGAAGTCATCTGCTTTTTCGTCAGTTGTATGACCTCACAAATATTGACAATCCGTTTATATGTTATTACAATTTGTTTATACAATTGATACAATACCGCCTCGGGCGAAAAATGAAGAAAAGGGGTCCTAACGATGCGAAAGGAAACCATCATGGTAGCAGACGGCAACGAAGCCGCCGCGTATGTGGCCTACGCCTTTACAGAGGTCGCCGCTATTTATCCCATCACCCCCTCCTCCCCCATGGCCGAAAAAACCGACGAGTGGTCCGCCAACGGCAGGAAAAACCTGTTCACCCAGCCGGTGACGCTGGTGGAGATGCAGTCGGAGGCCGGCGCCATCGGCGCGGTCCACGGCGCTCTGGAATCCGGCTCCCTGGCCACCTCCTTCACGTCCTCCCAGGGTCTGATGCTGATGATCCCCACCATGCACCGCATCAGCGGCACCCGCCAGCCGGCGGTGCTCCACGTGGCCTCCCGCACCGTGGGCACCCACGCCATGTCCATCTTCGGCGACCACAGCGACGTGATGAACTGCCGCCAGACCGGCTTCGCCATGCTGTCCACCGGCAGCGTGCAGGAGGTCATGGATCTGGCGGGCGTGGCCCATCTGTCGGCCATCAAGAGCCGCATTCCCTTCATCCACTTCTTCGACGGCTTCCGCACCTCCCATGAGATTCAGAAGATCCGAGCCATCCCCTACGAGGAGTTCGGCAAGATGCTGGACTGGGGCGCGGTGCGCCGCTTCCGGGAATCCGCCCTGAACCCCTACCACCCCTCCCTGCGGAACACCGTCCAGAACCCGGACGTCTACTTCCAGTTCCGGGAGGCCAACAACCGCTTCTATGACGGACTTCCCGACATCGTGGAAGATTACATGCAGCAGATCAACGCCGTCACCGGTGAGGATTACCACCTGTTCAACTACTACGGAGCCCCCGACGCGGAGCGGGTCATCGTGGCCATGGGCTCCGTCAGCGGCGCCGCCCGGGAGACAGTAGCCTATCTGAACGAGCTGGGCGAAAAGGTGGGCTATCTCCAGGTCCATCTGTTCAACCCGTTCTCCAAGGAGCATTTCCGCGCCACCCTGCCCAAAACAGTGAAGAAGATCGCGGTCCTGGACCGCTGCAAGGAGATGGGCGCGGCGGGCGATCCCCTGTATCTGGCCGTCTGCGCGGCTTACGCCAACCGTCAGGACGCCCCCTACATCTGCGGTGGCCGCTACGGCCTGTCCTCCAAGGACACCACTCCCGCCCAGCTGAAGGCAGTGTTCGACCATCTGCTGGAGGACGCCCCCTTCTCCGGCTTCACCGTGGGCATTGAGGACGACGTGACCCACCGCTCCCTGCCGGTGGGACCCAGTCTGCCCCTGCACCATAAGAAGATGGTCAGCTGCAAGTTCTGGGGCCTGGGCAGCGACGGCACCGTGGGCGCCAACAAGAACTCCATCAAGATCATCGGCAACAACACCGATATGTACACCCAGGCGTACTTCGAGTACGACACCAAGAAGTCCTTCGGCATCACCCGCAGCCATCTGCGGTTCGGCGAGGAGCCCATCCTGTCGTCCTATCTGGTAAAGGAAGCGGACTTCGTGGCCTGCCACAACCAGTCCTTCCTGGACAAGTACGACATCGTCTCCGAGCTGAAGCCCGGCGGCACCTTCCTGCTGAACTGCCGCTGGACCCCTGAGGAGCTGGACCGGGAACTGCCCCCCGCGGTAAAGCGGGGTCTGGCGGAGAAGCAGGCCAAACTGTACATCATCGACGCCAACGCCATCGCCCGGGCGCTGGGGCTGGGGGACCACGCCAGCATGGTTTTGCAGTCCGCCTTCTTCCGTCTGGCGGACATCATCCCCATTGAGGAAGCAGTCACCTACATGAAGAAGGCCGCCGAGAAGTCCTTCGGCAAGAAGGGCGAGAAGGTGGTGCAGATGAACCTGGCGGCCATCGACCAGGGCGTGGACCACGTGGTGGCCGTCCCCATTCCGGAGAGCTGGAAGGACTGCGCCGACGCCCCCAAGGCGGAAGAGAAGGACGTCCCCGACTTCATCCGCAATATCCTCCGTCCCTGCAACGCCCAGCAGGGCGACAAGCTGCCGGTGTCCACCTTCATCGGCTACGAGGACGGCACTATGCCTCTGGGCACCACCGCCTACGAAAAGCGGGGCATCGCCACCCGTATCCCCGTGTGGGACAGCGCCGCCTGCATCCAGTGCAACCGCTGCTCCTTCGTCTGCCCCCACGCCGTCATCCGGCCCTATCTGCTGGACGCCCAGGAAGTTGAAAACGCCCCGGAGGGCTTTGTCACCGTGCCCGCCAAGGGTGCCAAAGAGTACGCCTTTTCCCTTCAGATCAGCGACATGGACTGCACCGGCTGCGGCAGCTGCGTGGCCTCCTGCCCCATGAGCGGCAAGGCCCTGCGGATGGAGGACGTCACCGGCGAGCTGTCTCTCACCCCCGCCTGGGAATACGGCCTGACCATCACCGACAAGAAGGTCTTCAAGGCGGAGACCGTGAAGGGCAGCCAGTTCCGCCAGCCTCTGTGCGAGTTCTCCGGTGCCTGCGCCGGCTGCGGCGAGACGCCTTACGCCAAGCTGCTGACCCAGCTGTACGGCGACCGGATGTACTGGGCCAACGCCACCGGCTGTTCCCAGGCCTGGGGCGCCGCCATGCCCTCCATCCCCTACACCGTCAGCAAGGAGGGCCGGGGCCCCGCCTGGTCCAACTCCCTGTTTGAAAACAACGCCGAGTTCTGCCTGGGCATGTACCTCTCCGTGAAGCAGCAGCGGAACAAGGCCCGGGCCTGGATTGAGGAGCTGCGGAGCCTGGTCCCGGAGCTGGAGGAGCCTATCAGCCAGTGGCTGGACACCTTCTCCGACGTCAATGCCTCCATGCCCGCCTCGGAGCGGCTCTACGCCGCCATGCAAAATATTCAGCTGGACGGCCGTGCCGGTGAATTGCAGACCCTGATCCTGCGGCATCCGGAGCATCTGGCCAAGCAGCCCGTCTGGATGTACGGCGGCGACGGCTGGGCCTACGACATCGGCTTCGGCGGTCTGGACCACGTCATCGCCATGGGCGAGGACATCAACGTCCTGGTGGTGGACACGGAGGTCTACTCCAACACCGGCGGACAGAGCAGCAAGGCCACACCTCTGGGCGCCGTGGCCCAGTTCCAGGCCGCCGGCAAAAAGACCGGCAAGAAGGACCTGGGCAAAATGATGATGGCCTACGGCAACTGCTACGTGGCATCCGTGGCCATGGGCGCGGACCCCAATCAGCTGCTGAAGGCCATCACCGAGGCGGAGGCCTATCCCGGCCCCTCCCTGATCATCGCCTACGCCCCCTGCATTAACCACGGCATCAAGGCCGGTATGGACCAGGTCCAGGCGGAGATGAAGCGGGCGGTAGACGCCGGTTACTGGCCCCTGTACCGCTACAACCCCGCGAAGAAGGACCATCCCTTTACCCTGGACTCCAAGGCCCCCACCATGGGCTATCAGGAGTTCCTGGAGGGCGAGGTGCGCTATGCCTCCCTCCACAAGACCTTCCCCGAAAACGCCAAGGACCTGTTCGCCCGGGCCGAGGCCGCCGCGAAAGAGCGCTACGAGAGCTACGAAAAGCTGGCGGAGCAGGAGTAAGTCCGCCGGTCACCCATCTTTTACAAGAGCGGCGGGGGGGGGGGGTGGGCGGGGCCCCCCCCCCCTGACATAAACAAAAAAAATAAACTATCAAACACAAACACACCACCCCCCGTCCGGGCTGG
>NZ_JBQHUP010000047.1:0-20190 GCF_052065175.1 Dysosmobacter sp. HCP28S3_G4
TTGTCCCATCGCTCAGCAAAGGTGTCCAGTGCATCCAAAGCGGTAGGCTCATCTACCGCAGCGTAAACCGCCTTCAGATCCGCCATGAGTGCTTTCAAGTCCTTGTAGGATACATATTTGCTGGAATTCCGGAGTTGATGGATGATACAGTTCTGAACCTCTGTCTTGGGAAACACTGCTTCAATCGCAGCGGAAAATCCGGTCAAATTGTCCGTACAGGCGATGAAAATATCCTCAACGCCCCGGTTTCTCAAGCCGTTGAGCACCGTTGCCCAGAATTTGGCACTCTCATTTTCACCGACCCACATGCCCAGAACATCTTTTTTGCCGTCCAGATTGATACCAATGGCTATGTATACGGCCTTTTTGACGATTTGCCCCTCACTGCGAACATGATAGTGGATGGCATCCAGGAAAACCACTGCGTATACGCTTTCCAAAGGCCGCTGCTGCCATTCTTTTGCGATGGGAAGGATCTTATCCGTAATGCGGCTTACAGTTGTATCTGAGACTTCTACGCCGTAGATATCCTGAATATGCGCTTCAATATCACCTGTGGTCATTCCTTTTGCATACATGGACAGGATCTTTTCCTCAATGTCCTGGCTGATGCTGGTTTGGTTTTTCTTTAGCACCTGAGGCTCAAACTCGCCTTTTCGGTCTCGAGGCACCGATACCGCTACATCTCCAAAGCTGGTCCGCAGTGTTTTATGACTGTGACCGTTGCGGCTGTTGTCCGTGTCCTTGTTCTTGTAGTCATATCATCACGAATCCGCTGTTCGGAGCAGTTTTCTTCCGGGTATCTTGCAAAAAAAATTTGGCAAATTTCTTGCAGCGTTAGCGCACGGTGGATATTCGTTTCGGTCTCCAGAATTGAAAGAATATGCAGCAGCCTTGATCGACTCATACGTGTCCTCCACGTTTCACGCTACAATTTCCACCCGGCTACCCCCGGTCTTGTCTTTGGTCACTACGATTTGCTTGTCGATTTTTTCTCTCAACTCTACCACATGGGAGATGATACCTACCAGCCTGTTTCCTTCGGTCAAGCCAGTTAGAGCACGGATGGCCTGCTGGAGGGATTCCTCATCCAGAGAACCAAAGCCCTCATCAACGAACATAGTGTCCAAACGGATACCGCCGGCTGCGGACTGGATTTCGTCAGAGAGCCCCAGCGCCAAGGAAAGAGACGCCTTGAAGGACTCACCGCCCGAGAGAGATTTAACGCTACGTTCTGATCCATTATAGTGGTCGATGACATCCAACTCCAGACCGCTTTGACTGCGGTTGTTTTCCGCTTCCCTCCGGCGCTTGAGTTCATATTGTCCGCCGGACATGACCAGAAAGCGAACATTGGCCCGCTGGAGAATGCGGTCAAAAAAGGTCATCTGAATATAGGTCTCCAAGGCAATTTTCTCCTTGCCGGGGAGATTGCCATTGACCGTGTTGGAGAGGGTGCGTACCCAGGTATATTTGGCTTCCAGTTCATTGAGGGTGGCAGCCCGCTCCTGAATGTTTTTCAGGGCAGTTTCGTTGGTGGTACGGCGGGTATGGATACTGCGCTGCATTTCAGCTGTTTCGGACCTCTTTTTCGACAATTCACGACTACGAGCCTGCTGAGCCACCATGTCCACATCTTCACTGGCTTCCAGCAGTTTGGACAACTCCTGAATGGCGGCATCCATCCCGGCCAGGCTGGTCTTACAGGCGTTATAGTCCTCCTCGGCAGTTTTCAGGGCGTTTGATAGGCTTTCGGCCTCCGCCTGTAAGGCCAGACGCCGCGCTTCCGCCGCTGTAGTGTCGGAGTAGAGGAGCGCCTCTTGGAGAGTGTCTATCTGCTCTTTCAGTGCTTCACGCCGACTCTCCGAACGGATCAACTCCTCACGGGCAGCAGAGAGGGCATGCGCTAGTTTGTTCAGGTTTTGCTCCCGTTGAGGAATCAAAGTTTCCAAATCTCGTTTCCGGGCCAGTCTGATTTCGATATCATGTAGCTGCTCTTCTATATGGGTCAGTGCCTGTTCTGCGTCCTGAAGCCTGGTTGTGATGCGCTCGAGCGAACCGTCCAAAGTGCAGCCTTCCAAATTTCCCTGAAGTTGGCGGCGAATCTTATCTTCCAACTGTTCCTGCTGTCCGCGAAGTTTGCTCTGCGCCACTTCGGCCTGCGTGATCGTACTCCTCAATTCCTCCTGCTGGGCTGTCAGTTGAGTAAGTATGATTTCTTGAGTTTGAATCTCCTGCCCTAGTTCTTCCCGACGGGTAAGCTGCACCTCCAGATCCAACAGGTGCTGATGGAGTTGTTTAAGCACCTCGGCCACCTCCTCCTGGCAGGTCGCCAACTGCCCGTTTGCAGCAGCGAGAGTGGGAGCATCTACATAGGATGCCATCTTGGTGATCAACTGATGCTCCCGCTCCTCCAGAGCGGTCTTTTTTATTCCGGCCTCAAGACTCCTTTGGCTGGCGTCCTGTTGGGCAGCTTCGAAATCTTCCTTGGCTTGGTTGAGTTCTGCTTCCGTAGGGGCTTGGGTAGATACCTGGGCCGGAACGGGATGATGGAGGGAACCGCAGACCGGGCAGGGTTTTCCCTCCTCCAGAGAATGGGCCAGGATTCCTGCCTGTTCATCCAAAAACGCCCGATTTTTCTGACGATAGGCCATCTCTGCCGCATCAGCCTTTTGCTTGGCCTCCTGGTATACTTTCTGGGCCGACTCCATGGACTGCCGGGCCGCTTCACAGTTTTCGAGAAGCACCGTCAATTCGTTTATAGCTTTTTCTTTCTCCAGAGCTTGGTCTTGGCGGTGGAGCAGTTTTTCTTTCTCAGCTTTCAGCCCCTCAGTTGCCGACCAGGTCTCCTTACTAGTTTGCAAGGTATTGCTTCTCTGGAGAAAATCTGCAGATAGCTGCTCTTTCTGGCGGTACAAGTCTTCACACCGGGACTGTCCTTCCTGGAATTGTTGCCTGTATTTCAGCCACTCCTGTACATCTTGTTTCAGTGTATTCAAAGCCAATTGCTGGCTCTCAATCTGGGATTTTTCCCGGAGCAGCCGCTCCTGATCTGATGCTGCTTTTATCAGTCCCTCTGATTCCTGCTTCCATTCTTCCAACTCTGCGGCCTGTTCCTGCTGGGTCAGTTCTTGCTTAGCCTGACTTTCCTGTTGAACGATAATTTGTTCTGAGAGCGTGGCAAATTCATCCTGCTTGGCGCTCAGTTCCTGATAGTGGGGAATCTCCGCCTCCAGGGCCGCTATCTCTTTAAGCAGGGCGTCTTTCTGAGGTGCCTTTTCCTGTTCTACCTCAAGCACAGCCTTGGCTGCTTCTACCTTAGAATGCTGATCTTTTCGCTTTTCCTCAGTTTCTTCCAGTTTCTTTCGCGTCTTTTCCAACTCATCAGCCTTACCCAGTAGAGTAATCACAGCTTTTATTTCCTCATCCAATTTGCCCAGTATCTCCTCATACTGGGTATCTGCCTGCTTGTCTTGGGCAATCAGGGTTTCGATGAGTTCCACGGTCTCCTGAAAGGGCAGTTCTCCGTTCTGGGCCTTTTGCAGATTTGGCAGCAACAAATCATCCTCATGACAGAGTACACCACCGATGTACTGTTGCACGCTGGCTCGAGCGGCTTCACAATCCTTCTGAAGCTTCCCTGACTCGCTTTTTAGCCGTTCCTGAAGCACCATATAATACCGGGTCTTAAAAATCTCACGAAAGATCTCTTGACGGCTCTTAGTATCTGCCAGCAGCAGTTTGAGAAAATCCCCTTGGGCGATCATGGCAATCTGGGCAAACTGGTTGCGGTCCAGCCCAATGATCTGGATGATCTCACTGTTGACATCTCTGGCTTTTGTAACCACGCGGCCGTTCGGAAAACGCAGCTCTGCTTCGGCCTTCTGGACGGTGACACCGCCTCCTCGCCTGGAAGGGCGCTCGTATTCGGGATTCCGTCGGACTGTGTAAGTTTTGCCGCCATAGGCAAACACCAATTCCACCTCCGTAGGGGTGTCCGGTTGGGCGTACTTAGAACGGAGCATGGAAGGTTCGCGGTTTTTTCCACTGGGTTCGCCGTAAAGGGCATATGTGATGGCGTCAAAAATAGTAGTCTTTCCTGCGCCGGTGTCTCCGGTGATGAGGTAAAGTCCCTGTGTGCCAAGTTTTTCTAAGTCTATTACGGTTGTCCCGGCGTAAGGGCCGAAGGCGGATACAGTCAATTTCAGTGGTCTCATGCCTCGCCCTCCCAAATATCCTCAATCAAGTTTTGAGCAAAGTCCCGTTGAGCCTCTCCCATGGGCTGTCCGTTTTGCTTCTCATAGAATTCCTCTAGCATCTCCAGCGGGGATTTTTGCCGGGCATCCGCTGTTCCCTCTGTCAAAATTCCCGCACGGGTACGCTTGTTGTCGTAGTCCAGCTTCATGAGGAAGGGGTAGATGATCCGCAGCTTGCTTACCGCATCGGGGATATCATCTTCATCGGTAAGTGTAATATGAACATAGTCCTTCCGGTAGCTCGTCCCTTCGTAAAAACCCCGAAAGGTCAGTTCTTCATAAGTGCCTCGCAATTCCGCCATATCCCGCATCGGGACCAACGGAATAGTACGTAGAGAAAAACTCC
Organism: Dysosmobacter sp. HCP28S3_G4; assembly: GCF_052065175.1. NCBI lineage: Bacteria > Bacillati > Bacillota > Clostridia > Eubacteriales > Oscillospiraceae > Dysosmobacter > Dysosmobacter sp. HCP28S3_G4. The sequence continues at coordinate 4,603 of NZ_JBQHUP010000047.1, forward strand.
CCTTTGTACTCAGTTCTACCACAGTCAGGGATTTCTGTTGTTTGACCTCGGAGAAAGAATACTTCAAGGGGGTGCCACAATAGCGCACCGTTTCACGGCCCACCTGCTGGGGGCCATGGATGTGTCCTAGAGCCACATAGTCGAATGCGTCAAAAACTGACACATCCACATTGTCCGCCCCGCCGACGGAGATTTCTTCCGAGTCACACCGGGTGGCTCCCGTGACAAACTGATGGGTCACCAGTACATTCCGGCGAGCCGGGTCTGCGTTCATGGTTTCAATGGCTGCGGAGATGGCATCGGTATAGGTGATAATCTCCCGTTCCGGAAAAAAGCGGCGAACATGGGCGGGTTTCAAAAAGGGAAGCAGATAAATGTCCACGGGCCCATATTCATCGGTGAGGGTCAACGGAACCACCGTCCCGTTGTACACCGGGGTGATATGGACGCCGCTTTGCGCCATCAGACGTCCGCCGAAGGCGATGCGCTCGGGAGAATCGTGGTTACCGCTGATGATGAAAACCTGAAGGTTTCGTTTAGACAGTCGCACCAGAAAGTCATCCAGCAGGGCTACCGCCTCGGCGGAGGGCACAGACTTGTCGTAGACGTCCCCGGCAATGAGCACTCCGTCCGGTTGCTCCCGGTCGATGATCTGGAGGATTTCCGTGAGAATGTACTGTTGGTCCTCCAGCATGGAGAACTCATTGACCCGCTTACCCAGATGCAGGTCAGAGAGGTGAACGAGTTTCATGGTGCCAGTCCTTTCTGTTGTAATATTTCTATTATAAAATGGCGCGTACGAACACGCAAGAGGGTATGGATTGCCCCATCCACTTAGGGAACCTCTGATTTAATGCGCACTACCGCAAAGACTCCGAATGTGGGATAATAACACTATCAAAGCAATGGTGGTGTATGGTGATGAAGAAACAGGAAACATTTACGGATATCGAATACAGCTTCCGCAAGAAGAAAACGAAGCGGGAGGAATTTCTGGAAATCATGGACGAGATCATTCCCTGGGACGAGTGGGTCGGTGTTATCGAACCCTACTATCCCAAGGGAAAGCGTGGCCGTCCGCCCATGGGCATTGAGAAAATGCTGCGGATGTATCTGCTTCAGATCTGGTTCAATCTGTCCGATCCGGCTACCGAGGACGCCATCTACGACAGCTATGCCATGCGAAAATTCACAGGTATTAACTTCATGACGGAAGCGGTTCCGGATGAAACAACGCTGTGCAAATTCCGTCATCTTTTGGAAGCAAACGGACTGAACAAGCTGTTCTTTGATGCGATCAACCGCGTCATGGTACAAACCGGACACATGATGAAGGGCGGCACCATTGTAGACGCCACCATCATCAATGCGCCCAGCTCCACCAAGAATGCGGAGAAAGCCCGGGATCCGGAAATGCACCAGACGAAAAAGGGCAATGAGTGGAAATTCGGAATGAAATGCCACATCGGAGTAGACGCAGGCAGCGGTCTGGTTCACACGATGACCGTCACAGCGGCAAACGAGCATGACATCACCCAGACAGCGAACTTACTTCGGGAAGATGACGAGGTAGTCTATGGGGATTCGGGATATCTTGGAGTGCAAAAGCGCCCCGAAATCGCAAGCAACGAGCATTTTTCAAAAATTGATTTCCGTATTAACCGCCGCCCCAGCAGTCTTCCCAGGGTCAGTGACAACGCGATTGACTGGGAGCGTTATATTGAAAACCGCAAATCCGCGGTGCGCTGCAAAGTAGAGCACGCGTTCCGGATCATCAAGTGTCAGTTTGGCTACAAGAAAACCGTGTATCGTGGTCTGAAGAAAAACGAGAACCGACTGTACGCCATGTTCGCCTGCGCGAATCTGTATGCGCTTGCCATGGCCGGGCGAAAACTCTCCGCAACCTGATACAGGGGCAGTCTGCCCTTTTTCAGAAAAAGGAGCAGAAACGCAGAGAAATAATGGCCATTTTGCACTGAAATCACCTTAACTAAGTGCAAATTGCGGCTAATACATCGAGCAGAAACAGGACAAGGGCTATTATTCAGAGGTTCCTTAGATAAAATAATTTTGTGTTTGTTTTCCAGCTTTTATAGTTGGGAATCGATATCCTCTATTTCTTTGTTTATTGCCCTGCAAATTTTGAACTGTTGGGAAATGGAAAACGCTTTCTCCGAGCCGGTGATGTTGCCGACTCGGGGGAAGCGTTTTATGTCTTATGCTCTCTGATTATCTCAGGTCGCTTAGCACTACGCCAATATCTGCATCGAGCAGAATGGACTGCGCTTCCAGTCCTCTCATGGTGATGGCCTCGCCCAGATTGATGCAGGCGTAGGTGGCACTGGGATTCTGCGCTGTCATGCGCAGGAACGGCACTTTGATAATGCCGGGAGTATTCCCGCCGACACCCAGTTCCAGGAACAGGATGCGGCCATTCTTATACTGATGCAGGAAATCCTCATATCGTCGAACTGCGGCGTACCAGCCCTCATCCTGTACGAAAGTATCGTCACAGCGTAAGTTCATGGTCATGGGCTTGCCGCACTTGGGGCAGTGGGGAATCAGCGCAGAGGGAATACGCATTTCCGCTTGCGCTGCGATCATCCAGCGGACAGTATTTTCGTTATCATAAGTGGCCTGATGGCACGGTTCGCTGCACTGCCAAAGGCCGTAATCGCCCTGGGTGTAAAACAGCCGCGCCTTATCAAAACCGGCCAGCTGAAATTGATGGTCCACATTGGTGGTCAGGACAAAGTAATTCCTGCCCCGGACTAACTCCAACAAGTCAGCATAAGGCTTGCCGGGCGTCACATCGTAACGGTCATAGTAGATATGGCGGCTCCACCAGGCCCAGTATTCCTCTGGAGAGGGAAACGGATAAAAGCCGCCGGAATACATATCGGTGATTCCGTACTTTTCGTGGAAGTCGGAGAAGTATTTCAGAAAGCGCTCGCCGTCATAGGTCAGGCCGGCCGAGGTGGAAAGGCCGGAACCTGCGCCAATCAGGATGGCGTCTGCGTCTTGGAGCTCAGCTTTCAGACGATCGATTTTCTGTGAGTAGTCGCCGATAGATTTCGAGATCCAGGTCTTTGAAAACATTGAAAATCACCTTCATTTCGCTTCCGGTTTCCGTCTTAAACTTTTGCACAGTTTCTACGGCAATCTCAGCGGCTCGCTGGTTGGGGAAATGAAACACGCCGGTGGAGATGCAGCAAAACGCGATGCTCTCCACGCCGTTTTGCCCGGCCAGCTCCAGACAGGAACGGTAGCAGGAGGCCAGCAGGCGCTCATCCTCCGGGGTCACACGGCCATCGACAATGGGGCCGACGGTGTGCAGCACATAGTCGCAGGGCAGATTGTAAGCCTTGGTAATTTTGGCCTGCCCGGTAGGCTCTTCATGACCCTGGCGTTCCATGAGCTCAGCGCAGTCCAATCGGAGTTGTACGCCCGCAAAGGTATGGATGCAGTTGTCGATGCAGGCGTGGCACGGCACATAGCAGCCCGTCATGCCGCTGTTTGCGGCGTTGACAATGGCACCGCACTGGAGCCGGGTGATGTCGCCCTGCCAGAGGTAGAAGTCGCCGCAAACCGGCTCCAAATCGGCCAGGCGGGTGATACCTGCATCTTTGATCTCCTGACGCAGGTATTCGTCCTGTACGGTCAGGAACTCAGCGTCAATGGCTTGGGGGCGGCGGATGTTCATCAGCGAACGCAGCATGCGCTTCTGCGCATAGGCATCCGCCGGGATTTCCATGCCGCGATAGCGCCTGTCCTCATTCAGCAGCCGCTTGATGAGAAATGCTCTTTTTTCAGCCTGGTTCATATGCTTTTCTCCTACACGAAGATTGCCCGCCCTTTCGCAGAGCGGGCAATCTTTTTAGAATTTGTGGACTTCAGGATCTGCGGTAAAGGAGCTGAAGGTGGCGACGGCGTTCTTCAAGTATAGCACCTGGGTGTTGCCATCGTTTTCGTCGTACATTGCCCTCAGGTCGGTATAGTCATCCAACATGGATTTCTTGGCTTCCACGCGGTCATCCTCCACCAGTTCAGCGGCAACGCGCAGCCACACACCGTCCTTGAAAGCACAGATCTCGCACTTGGGGTTGGCGGACAACTGTTGTGACACGGACTTTGACTTGCCGGTCTGGATATACAGCTTGCCCTCAAAAATGTGAGCCGTGCCGAAGGGGCGGACGCGGGGCTGGTCACCCTCCACGGTGGCCAGGTAGTATGTACCAGCAGACTTCAGAAATTCGCATACTTTTTCCATGAGAGATACCTCCGTTGATTTGATTGCTTGACGCATCATGATTTTTCTTATATGATACAGTTAAAAGTTTCTCTTGTAAAGTAGGTACTATTTTGTTATATAGTTACCAAATAGAAACTATTGGAGGATTTATGATGGAACTGCCTGCATGCCCGGTAGAGACCACCTTGATGCTCATTGGGGACAAATGGAAGGTGCTGATCCTGCGGGATCTGATGGACGGCACCAAACGCTTCGGCGAACTGAAAAAGTCCATCGGCACGGTATCCCAGAAGGTGCTGACTGCCCAGCTCCGGGACATGGAGGAGAAGGGACTGCTTACCCGCAAGGTCTATGCCGAGGTGCCGCCAAGGGTGGAGTATACTCTCACCGAGACCGGCTATAGTCTGAAGCCAGTTTTGGACGCCATGGGGATCTGGGGTGCGGACTATCAGGCGAAGAACGGATAAGGAGAATATCAATGGTTCGTGAAATATGCAAAGACGAGGCTTTTCTCGCCCAGAAGGCGGAGCCCGCCACGGCAGACGATCTGGTTGTGGCGCAGGATCTGCTGGATACATTGGTCGCCCACAAGGGGGGCTGCGTGGGCATGGCAGCGAATATGATCGGCGTCAACAAACGCATCATCGCCTTTGACAACGAGGGCGAATACATGGTCATGTTCAATCCCATCATCGTCAAGCAGTCCGGGGCATATGAGGCCGAGGAGGGCTGCCTGTCCCTCACCGGCACACGGAAGGCGAAGCGGTTTCAGACCATTAAGGTGCAATGGCAAAACGAGAAGTTTCAGACCCGGCTCAAGACTTTTACCGGCTGGCCGGCAGAGATCATTCAGCATGAGATCGACCACTGCGAGGGAATCATCATATGAAGAAAAGGATGAGGATTATCCTGTCTGTGTGCCTGGCAGTCCTTCTCGTCTTGGGGATCGGTGGCTATGTCTATGTGTCCGATTATTACCGCGCCGATGAAATAGCCTTGGAAGCTATGGCCTATCAGACGGACAGTGTGCAGGTGGAGCAGGATGGGGACGTGATCTGGTTCGTCCCCGAGGATCCGACCGCAGGGCTGATCTTTTACCCCGGCGGTAAGGTGGAGTATACGGCCTATGCGCCCCTGCTGCGTGCCTGTGCGGAAAACGGTATTCTCTGTGCTCTGGTGCGAATGCCTGGCAATCTGGCTGTTCTGGATGCTAACGCTGCAGACGGACTCCAACAAGAGTATCCGGAGGTCACGACCTGGTACATAGCTGGACACTCTCTGGGCGGTGCTATGGCAGCGGGCTATGCTGCGGCACATTACGAGGACTACGACGGACTTATCCTGTTGGCAGCTTATCCCACAAAAGATCTCACGGGTACACCACTCCGGGTACTCTCTGTCTATGGATCAGAGGACGGCGTGATGAACCGGGAATCCTATGAAAAGAATCGTGCAAATCTCCCTGCAGATACCATCGAAGTCGTTCTGGACGGCGGCTGCCACTCTCAGTTTGGTAGCTATGGCCCGCAGGATGGCGACGGAATCCCAACCATTTCGGGCGAGGAACAGGTTCGGCAGACCGCAGAAGCGATCGCGGCTTTCGTCGGACAGTAAGGAGGTCCAGTATGGTACTCTTTTTCACCGGTACCGGAAACAGCCGGTATATCGCCGAGCGCATCGCAGAAGCTCTGGGCGACGAGTTTCTCAGCATGAACGACCGTATCAAAGCGGGCGAACCTTCACCAGTCGCATCCGATGAGCGCCTGGTTATCGTCACGCCCACTTACGCGTGGCGCATTCCGCGCATTGTGCGTGACTGGCTGGTTAAAACGAGCTTTCCGAATGCAAAACAGGCGTGGTTTGTGATGACCTGCGGCAGCGAGATCGGTAATGCCGCCGGGTATAACCAGGCGCTCTGCCGGGAGAAACAGCTCACCTATATGGGCACGGCGCAGATCGTCATGCCTGAAAATTACATTGCCATGTTCAACGCGCCGCAGGCGGAGGAAGCACGGCAAATCGTTGCCAAGGCGGAGCCGGACATTGACCGTGTGATCTCCGCCATTGCGGCGAATCAAGCGTTTCCTCAGCCCCGTAGTAACCTCTACGACCGCTTTATGAGCGGCCCGGTAAATCCAATCTTCTATTCATTCTTCGTCAAAGCAAATGCCTTTGCGGCCAGCGATGCCTGCACCGGCTGCGGTCAGTGTGCCAGGCTTTGCCCGACAAACAACATCACGATCCAAAATGGCAAGCCTGTCTGGGGCGGTGACTGCACCCACTGCATGGCGTGTATCTGCCGCTGCGGCGCGGAAGCCATCGAGTACGGCAAAAAGAGCCTGGGCAAACCCAGGTATCATTTTGAGGCGCTTTAAAAAAGTGAAATAGTCCGGAGAGCAAGCAGCTTGCTCTCCGGACTTCAGGCTGTCGAAAAAGTCCATAGACTTTTCCGACAGCCTTCACAATGCCTCGCTTTTCTGCCCGCGCAGCGGGCCGAAAAGCTGCCGCTGCGCGGCGCAAACGCCTGCTGACACAGGCTTTTTGCAGGCATTCAATCCAACACGAGGGGGCTCCCGCCCCCTCGTACTCCCCCTGCAAAAAAGGACTCTTTTCCTTCAGACAGGGTTTTTCGACAAGCTGTAGTCCGGAGAGCAAGCAGCTTGCTCTCCGGACTTTTCGTTCTACGCATCTATGCTGTGTGCATTTTCATAGGCCTGCCGGATGTTCTCCGGCATTTCCTCCGGCTGCAAGCGGGAAAGACGGTCTTCATTTCCGTCCCGGATCGCCTGTTCATAATACCAGCACTTGAAGCGCAGCATGTCCAGAACCCGATTCATCCGCTCAATCTCCGCCTCCACCGCCGCTTTCTGATGGAGGAACAGCTCCCGCCGCTGTGGATAGGTTTCGCTGCCCTGTACGCACCACTCCATGAACTGTTTGATGTCCTTGATTTCCAGGCCGGACTTTTTTAAGCACTCAATCGCCCGGAGGGCTTCCAGCTCCTTTTCTCCGAATTTTCGGATGCCGGAGTCCCTTTGCATCGCAGGGAACAATCCTTCCTTGTCATAATACCGCAGTGTGGATATGGGCAAGCCAAACAGTTCGGATACTTGGCCGATGGTATACATGGAACTCCCTCCAAAGCAACTGAAAAATATCAAAAATAACGCTTGACCTAAAGTTAGGTTTAGGTACTATCATGAGTTTATCAGCAAATCAATCACAATGCAAGATACAAAAAGGAGTTTTTTATGAGCAAACATGTTCTGATCATTAATTCAAGCCCCCGTAAAGGCGGCAATTCTGAAACGCTGGCTGCATCCTTCGCAAAAGGCGCTGAGGAAGCCGGTCACAAGGTAGAAACCGTTTATCTTCGGGAGAAAAATTACAGTTTCTGCAAGGGCTGTCTGGCTTGTCTCAAGGTCGGCCATTGCGTAATCGGCGATGACGCGGTGGAGATCGCCGCCAGGATGCACGATGCGGATGTGCTGGTATTTGCCACGCCTGTGTACTATTACAGCGTCAGCGGTCAGCTCAAGACCATGCTGGATCGTGCCAACCCTCTCTTTGATTCCGATTACGCCTTCACAAAGGCATATCTTCTGGCAACTGCGGCTGAAGATGGGGAAGAAACGGTGGAAGGAACCGTCAAAGCCGTACAGGGCTGGGTGGACTGCTTTGAACGGTGTGAGCTGGCAGGCACCGTCTTTGCCGGCGGTGTGAATGGCGTAGGCGATATTGCCGGACATCCGGCACTGGAGGAAGCCTATCAGATGGGAAAGGAGATTTGAATCATGGCAGTAAAACAAACAGCGGGCAGAGACGCCTTGGGCGGATTTGCCTCCAAGTTCGCGGAATTGAATGACGATGTGCTGTTCGGACAGGTTTGGAGCCGGGAGGACAAGCTTTCCCTTCGGGATCGCAGTATCGTAACAGTGGTTGCTCTAATGGCCCAGGGACTGACGGATTCCTCTTTTCAGTATCACCTGCAGTCCGCAAAGAACAACGGTGTGACCAAAGCGGAGATCGCGGAGATCCTGACCCATGCGGCGTTTTATGCCGGTTGGCCCAAAGCATGGGCGGCGTTCCGCATGGCAAAAGAAGTGTGGGCAGAGGACGTGGTTGCCGATGATGCGAAGGCCGCACACGAAAGCCAGATGGTTTTCCCCATCGGTGCGCCCAACGATGCCTTTGCAAAGTATTTCATTGGGCAGAGTTACCTTGCGCCGGTCTCCACGGCACAGGTGAGTATTTACAATGTGACCTTCGAGCCGGGGTGCCGCAACAACTGGCATATCCATCATGCGCAAAGCGGCGGCGGGCAGACTCTGATCTGCGTGGCAGGCCGTGGGTTTTATCAGGAAGCCGGAAAGCCTGCGCAGGAGCTTCATCCGGGGGATGTGGTGAATATCCCGGCAGGTGTGAAGCACTGGCACGGCGCGGCGCCGGATAGCTGGTTCTCCCATCTGGCGGTGGAGATTCCGGGCACGGAGACCGCCAATGAGTGGCTGGAGGCCGTAAATGACGCAGAATACACAAAAGCAACAACCGGGGAGGTTTGAACCATGGAGAAGCTGAATTTGACACAGGAATGGGACAAGGTGTTCCCCAAAAGCGATAAGGTCGATCATCGAAAAGTGACCTTCCATAACCGCTACGGCATTACGCTAGCAGCGGATCTGTACACGCCGAAAGGCGCAGAGGGTAAGCTGCCCGCCATCGCCGTCAGCGGCCCCTTTGGCGCCGTCAAGGAGCAGTCCTCCGGCCTGTACGCGCAGACAATGGCGGAGTTTGGCTTCCTGACTATTGCCTTCGACCCTTCTTTTACGGGGGAGAGCGGCGGCAGTCCCCGGTATGTGGCATCCCCGGACATCAACACGGAAGATTTCTCCGCGGCGGTGGATTTCCTTTCCGTGCAGGACAATGTGGACCCGGAGAAGATCGGGATTATCGGCATCTGCGGCTGGGGCGGCATGGCCATCAATGCCGCCGCTATGGATACCCGCATCAAAGCGACGGTGGCATCTACCATGTACGACATGACCCGTGTGAACGCCAACGGATATTTTGACAGTGAGGATACCGCCGAAGCCCGCTTTGAGAAGAAAAAAGCCATGAACGCCCAGCGCACGGAGGACTATAAAAACGGCAGTTATGCCCTGGCCGGAGGGGTGGTCGATCCGCTGCCGGAGGACGCGCCCCAGTTTGTAAAGGATTACTACGCCTACTACAAAACAGAACGTGGCTATCATGTCCGGTCTCTGAACTCCAACAGCGGCTGGAATGTGACGTCCTCGCTGTCCTTTATGAATATGCCGATCCTGCAGTACAGCCACGAGATCCGCTCTGCCGTTCTGCTGGTCCATGGGGAAAAGGCGCACTCCCGCTATTTCAGCGAAGGAGCCTATGAAAAGCTGTCCGGCGACAACAAGGAACTGCTCATCATTCCGGGAGCCAGCCACGTTGACCTCTACGACCGGACGAATGTGATCCCCTTTGAAAAAATGGAAGCGTTCTTCCGACAGTACGTGGGTTGACCGCTTCAGAGGCAAAAACAGAAATCTGGTGCAAACCGGTCAGTGATGAAGAATATAACGAATTGGAGTAATACTGAAATGAGTAAGAAATTGGTAGCTTATTTTTCTGCAAGCGGCACGACGAAAAAGGTTGCGGAGCGTTTGGCAAAGGCTGCGGGCGCGGACCTGTTTGAGATCAAGTCCGCCATTCCTTATACCAGTGCCGATCTGAACTGGATGGACAAAAAGAGCCGCAGCAGCGTGGAAATGAGTGATCCGTACTCCCGCCCGGAAATTGCCGAAACGATGCCCAACATGGCGGATTACGACACGGTATTCATCGGGTTTCCGATTTGGTGGTATGTTGCGCCCCATATTATTAATACCTTCGTGGAAAGTTACGATTTTTCCGGCAAGACGCTGGTGTCCTTTGCCACCTCCGGCGGCAGCGGCATGGGAAAAACCGTGGACGAGCTGAGAAAACTCTGCCCGAACGCAGACTGGAAAGCCGGGAAGCTGGTCAATGGCGTATCTGATCAGGCGCTTGCTGCTTGGGCAGTTGAGTTTTCATGAAGCATACAGCCATGTCAGCCCCTATTTCTTTGTTTATTGCCCCGCAAACTTTGCACTGCGTTCCGGGCGGAAAACACTTGAATAACCCTTTGCTCAGAGTTACAACCCAACCAACCTGAAACGTAGAACACTTCCCGCCCCAAACCGGTGTAAAAATCACCGGTTTGGGGCGGGAAGCGTTTTTGATCACAGACAGCGCCGATCAAAGGCACCGACAAAGAAGACGCCTGCCCAGGGAATTCTGATATAGGGAAAGAGCGTCTGCTGTCATGGCCCTATTTTTAGAGTACTGCGGACATATTCCTCATTACCTAAGAAATACTGCTCAATCAGTTCCCAACGTTCTTCGGTACTCATATCAGCGGTAAAAAATGCGGCAAGAAGTTTTTCACTGCTGCGATGATGCTCCTGAATGGATTGCAGGACATTGTTTGTGTATTTCCCGTTGCTTGCTATCCGTTCTAACTTGTCCGGATCATTGATCCGAATGAATACCTCTGCTTTTTCGCCGCCGCGAATTTCATAAGTGGCGAGTCCTAACAATTCCAGCAGACGAAGAAGCGGCATAATCTCAATTTGCTTATTCTGGGTAAGCGGATAAAAGCGGAAGAAGGTATTGTCTTCAGATGTCGTGGAACATTGCGCTATTTGCCTGACGAAATAATTCGGCAGACGGGCATATGACACGCTGCTGACAAAGAAAACACTCTCGTCCGCACCGGATTGTTTTCTCTTTCTGAGAATGCGGATCTGGCTCCGGGTTTGACTGTATGCCGCATCCTCATCAACACTTTCGGTAAAAATATCAAGAAGGAGACCAGCTTTTTCGTGAGAAATGACTCTTTCACCAAGCTCCTCCTCCAAATCCGATTCAAATTGCTTTTGGGTGAACTGCTTGGTTTCACCGTTTTTGTATTTCTCGAATACAGCGGTGATCGCCGTGATTATAACTTCGACCCGCTGTGCGACAATAGAATACGCATCAGTATATCGGATCTCGACCCGGACACGAGGGGAAATGTGATACTGCTGATCGCCTTTCTGCATTCCACACTCAAAAAACTCTTTCTTGAACATGCCAAATGAGCGATCGGGATAGCAGTTCTCCCAGATGCCGGCCATATCAACGAGAAAAGTCTTTCCGGTGCTGTACACCGTGATATCGGAGGCACAGGACTGGTTTCTTGTTGAAATAGTTCGTTTGGTGGGCCCTTGTTGGAACGTAACATATTGTCCGTATCGCTGCAGAAAATCAGTTTCGATTTCCTCCGGAATGTTGACATAGTTTTTTGAGAGCATGGCCTTTGGCCGGACAATCAGGACGGGGAATGCGTATTTGTTGTTCAGATCCTTCGAAAGAAGCATCAACCCCGACTTTGTGCGGTTTTCAACTTCGTTTTCTTTGAAAAGATACACAAAGGTTTCGGAAGAAATCAGCAAATTGCGACGCTTTTTCGCCCGCTGGATTGTGCATAGCTTTTTCAACATTTCCCGAAGCTGATATTGCCGCATTTCCGAGATGCCGTTCAAAGCTCTTACATATCGGAGATCGCCGGGGAAATAATCAATATGTGCAATACCCTGGATGTCGCTGCTTCTTGCCGCTCTGCCGATTTCTTGCACATAATCAGCAAGGGTACCTGTTGGAGCATAGTGTATGACATGCTGAATATCTCCAACATCAATTCCCATGCCAAAGGCTTTCGTACAGAATAGCCCCATCGCATTGCCGGACTTGTAGTCCCGCTCCACCATTTTGCGCTCTGTGGGAGGGATTTGACCGTGGTAACGCCTGATTCTGGTATGGCTGCTGACGTCAATTCGGGTATAAATCTGGTCAACCTGGCGCCTATATGGAAAATATGCCAAAACCTTTTCTCCGTACGAGATATACTCCTGCATTTTTTGCAGCGCCAGATTCATTTTGGCATCATCAATCCGGATGGCGGGATCATGGGGATCGTGCCGCTGAATGTCGAAGGATATATTGGCTCTCTTAACATTGCCAAGGTGAATAATGGTTCTTTCAAGGCCAAGTTCCTGAATTGTATCGTTGACGACGTCATCTTCACCGGAATAAACGGCTGTGGCAGTCAGACAGAGAACAGGAAAGACCAAGCCATCTCTTGCGGTTTTTTTAAGGAAATCGCCGAGGAACCAATAATCCGAGCGAAAGTCCCGTCCCCAACTTGTTACGGTGTGTGCTTCATCAATTACCACCAATCCAACACGGCGGCCGCCGAGAAATGATTGAAGATGGGTTGTCAGCAGCAATTCAGGCGCCAGGTAGAGAAGCGATATCTTTCCGGAATGGATTTGCTCAATCGTTGTGCTGCGTTCTTCCAGGCTCATACTGGAGTTGATACATGCCGCGATGGTAATGCCTCGCTCTCGCCGCAATTGATCTACCTGATCATTCATGAGAGCAATTAGCGGCGAGACTACAATCGTGACCAGGTTATACTTTTCGGCCAGATACAGCGCGGGAATTTGGAACAATATTGATTTTCCAGATCCGGTAGGTGCGGTGATGAAGATATTGCTGTACTGCTCGCCAATCTGAGCTGCTTCACATTGATCGACGATCTCTGCAATTATTTGGCCCTGGGTAATTGACTCGGTCTCCCTGGACCGATCCGGGTCCTTATAAAACAACAGGGGGCGGAAATTCGCATGATGACCCCAGTATTTTTTGAGAATCGGAACAAATTGGCTGTCATCATATTGGTACTTTTCCCGGTACAACTCAAGTTCATCAACATATACGGGAACGCCCAATTGCGAAGCGGCGATGAGCAGAGCGCTATGTCTTGCGGACAGCCTGTCCCCTTGCTGAAGGAAAAGCGCAGCCTTCGTCTTTCCGCATGTAAAGTTCAGACAGTACTCCCAGTCTTTTAGACTGCCGGCTTCGATTTGCTCGATTTCTGGATCAGGATCATTGATTTCCTCCGGACCATTCCAGAAAGAATAGGAGATGATCCTATCATAGTCAAGCGTTATAGGAAGAAGCAGGGCTTGGTCTGTGTTAATCAGTTTAACATCACCATAGAATTGTGTAAGTATCTCCAGGCTTTTTTCCCTGGGCTCGTGTTCTTCCTGCCAGTAGTCAAAAAGCTTTACAGCTTCTTCGTGGGGGAGACAGCAAGGCACCCAGGGAGCAAGAATGTTGTTCTCAACAACAACGATGCGGTCAATGCTGATTCTGCTGAGGAACGGAGCAATCGCCAACAACTCTTCATAAAATCCGATCAGAGGCTGCCTGGCCCCTTTGATGGCGGAAAGAAAATCGATCCACTTATCATTAAGCTCAACAAAATCAATTAAGCCATTCTTCAGCAGGGTGCGATCATTTAATAGAGAAGACGGATGAGCAATTAAATGTTCCATTGTGGCCGCAGAGAAACCTTTGAAAAAGATAAGTGTCGGCCCGCTGAACTGGGAGATGATTTCATCAATTTTCGCTAAGATATAACTGTTAAAATCCAACATGATAACCTCCAGTCTCATCTATTCTATATAGCTCGTCCGTTTGCTGTATGGATATTTGCTGCTGTGCCCGATTTACAGGATAAGCGAGGGTAACAATCATGAATTATCATCTATTATATTGTACTGTTTCTGATCTTAATTGGCAAGACAGTGCAATATAGCTTTAAATCCGGATTTCAGAGTTTGACAGAAAGCCGAAAGGCTACTATTCAGCGGACTGCTAAAAGGAGAAGGAATGTTCAATATTTGTTTTTGAAGAATAAACTGTAAATAAAGGATACAATCATTGCGAAGAAGAACTGTAACATCTCACACCTCTGCATTTCCTTCATATGCCGCGAAAGACCATTCCAAACGAATTTGCAAGCCTATATTAGCAAAGAGCCTGTCCCAATAACAGGACAAATATGGCAGCAAAGCTGGCAGGTGATGTGCTTTTTAGCGGCCTTTTAAGCAGTAACGATCAATATTTGATTTACAGGGATTTTTATTGTACACTTATTCTGATATTCTGCTTCTTGTAAAGAGGTGTGGGCTATGCAAAACCGTTATACGGGAGACATTGGCGATTTCGGAAAACTGGGTTTGCTTCGCCAACTCAGTCGAACAGGATTGTCCATTGGTGTTAACTGGTATTTGACCCCTGACGAAACGCATAACGGTGACGGGCGGCACACCGGCTATTTGAAAGACGACGCCTTTCGCGCTTGTGATGAACAGTTGTGGTCAGTATTGGGGGAAATCGTAGGTGAGGGCAAGCGGCAGGTCAGTGCGTTGGAGCGCCCTGATATTCTGCAGGCAAGCTTTTATTCGCGGATACTTGATTTTACGGGTACAGACAAAGCGGAACGGCAGATGCTTCGCTGGGAATGGCATAACCGGGCTATGCAACAACTTCAGAACTGTGACATCATCTTTGTCGATCCCGATAATGGACTGATCGTGCCATCTGCTGACGGCACGCCCAAGAGCAACAAATTTGTGCTACCATTTGAACTGGTCGAGTATTATCGCGCTGGTTCCAGTGTGATCTATTATCAGCATAAGGCCCGGAGGCCGGATTCATTCTACATCGAACAGAATAATCAGCTTATAGAATTCGGCGGATTTCCCGGCGCAAAAAGCCTTGGATTGAAATTCAGGACGACCTCTCAGCGTTATTATTTCTTTTTGATCCAGCCGCAGCATGCAGAAGCCATTATGCGCTGTATCGAGCAGATGATAAGTACACCGTGGATAAATCATTTTGAGATCCTTTGATTATGGCAGAGAAAACCAACCCCTGTTTCTTTGTTTATTGCCCCGCAAACTTTGAGTTGCGTTCCCCGCAGAAAACACTTGAACAAACCCTTGCTCAGAGTTACAATCCAACCAACCTGAAATGCAAAATGCTTCCCGTCCTGGGCCGGTGAAAGATCACCGGTTTGGGGCGGGAAGCGTTTTTGACCACATAAATGACCACAGACAGCGCCGGAATACCCGGAAAACGCAGGTTCAAAGAGGCTTGAAGAGTAATTAAAACCAAGCGGAAATGGCTAAAAACCATTAGAAACGACCAGAAAAAGTTTTTCCGGATTGTTTGGGACATTGTTGTATGATGTTCGAGCGGTGTTCCTCAAATCACGGAAACCCATGCAGCGCAATGCTTGAGACCGCCGAAAATTCTGTGTAATCGACGTTCCTCGACAGTATGAAAATCTTCGACTGAGTCAAGAATGAGATCAAACATTCAAGACGAAGGAGACGAAGATTATGCAG
>NZ_JBQHUP010000048.1:0-19056 GCF_052065175.1 Dysosmobacter sp. HCP28S3_G4
CCCCCTCCCGGGCGATGGGGGCTTTTTCCCCTTTGGGGGGAACTGGAGGTGCGCCCCTGCGGGGCGCGGGAGGGTGCCGGTGGAGACCGGCGGCTTGCGGCTCCGCCGCAGGCAAAACCCCCTTTCTCTTTTCGGTTGCGCCGAAAAGAGAAAGCGCCTTTTGATGGTGTCAAGAGAAAAGACGCTGGCGGCGGCATTTCAGGCTCCGCCTGAAACGCCTTTTTCCGCCTTTTACGAGGGTTATTGGGGTGCGGGCCTGTCGGCTTGCGTCCACTCAACCGTGCATAGCGGTCCCGTAAGTTGGGGGCGCTCCCGGACGCTCCCCGCTCCTCTTTTGCTGCCGCAGTCCGGTGGTTGCGGAAGACTGGCAATGTGGGCGGGAACGCTTCCGCGAATGCCAGGATGCGGCAGCGAAAAGAGGACGGCAGAGCATCCGAGCGGGACCCGGAGTTCCGTTCCGGTCAAGGGCAGACACAGAAGGTAAAACCTCCGATGACTGCCGGGCCAAAGCCCCCGTAACAGGCGCCGCGAGCGTTCCGGACGAAGTCCGGAATGCCGCCGCCAGAGCCTTTTTCTCTTACACCATCAAAAGGCGCATTCTCTTTTTCCACGGAGAGGGGCACCCCACAAAAGCCCAGCGAAGCGGGTTTTGTGGGGAAGAGGAAAGCGGCGAAGCGCCGCCAGCGGCGGAAAAAGCGAGCCGGTTTCGAGGAAGCGGCGCGATTGGCGGACCCGAAGGGGCCGGGAATCGCAATGCCGCGACGGTGTGCAAGGGGGCAACGGAGCGGTATGAGGGATGCCCTTCCCCGCAGGGCGTCCCGAATATAGCGCAGTTTGACCCGACGACGAATGGGGGTTTTGAAGCCATCGGCCTTCGCCGATCTTCCCCGCGCCCGGAACGGGCGCACCACCGCACCCCCGCGAGGAACCCCGCAAAAAAGCCCCGCCCCGCAGGGGCAATATTCAACTCATTCCCATCCCTTGCAGACGTCCACCCACGCCTCGAAGTTGGAGGAATACTGCTCCAGTTCCTGGCAGCTCATCTCCACGGCGCTGTTGCTGCTGCCGGCGGCGGGGAAGATGGTGTCGAACCGCTTCATGGACACGTCCAGATACACCGCCACGTTCTCCGGCAGGGCGAAGGGGCATACGCCGCCCACGTCGTGGCCGATGAGGGTGTGGGCCTCCTCATGGGTCAGCATCTTGGCCTTGGTGTGGAACTGCGCCTTGTACTTGCCGTTGTCCACCTTGGCGTCTCCCGCCGCCACGATCAGGATGGGCCGGTCGTCCACCTTGAAGCTCAGGGTCTTGGCGATGCGGGCGGCTTCCACCCCCACGGCCTGGGCTGCCAGCTCCACCGTGGCGGAGGAGACGTCAAACTCCCGGATGCGCTCCTCCAGTCTCAGGGGCCGGAAATAGGCCCGCACTTTTTCAATCGACATGGTTCGCCCTCTCTTTCTGCCAATATATTAAATGATTCGACTATTTTATCGTATATCTACCCGTTCCACAGCGGTGCACAGGCCGGTGGCGCTGTCCAGGGTGAAGATGGCGCCCTGCATTTTGCAGGGGCCGTCCGGCGTCTGGTAGCGGCCCGGCAGGCCCCCCAGGAAGGACTCCACCGACTGCTCCGGCCGGATGCCCAGCACGGATTCTACCGCGCCGGTCATGCCCAGATCCGTCAGATAGCCCGTGCCCTTGGGATAGACCCGCTCGTCGGCGGTGGGGACGTGGGTGTGGGTGCCCCACAGGGCGGAGACTCGGCCGTCCAGATAGTAGCCCATGGCCAGCTTCTCGCTGGTGGCCTCGGCGTGGAAGTCCACCAGGGTGAAGGTTGCCTTCTCCCGTCCCAGGATCTTGTCCATGGTGGTGAAGGGGTTCTCGGCGTTGAAATTCAGGCTGCACCGGCCGATGAGGTTCACCACCCGGAAGGTGACGCCGCCCCGGTCGAAGATCTCCCAGCCGTGGCCCGGCGCCCGGCCCGTGAAGTTGGCGGGCCGCAGCAGGTAGGGCACGTCGTCCAGGAATTTTGCGATCTGCATTTTGCCGAAGGTGTGGTTGCCCAGGGTGACGGCGTCGGCGCCTGCGTCATAGATCCGCCGGGCCTGCTCCGGCGTCAGGCCCACGCCGCTGGCGTTCTCCCCGTTGACCACGGTGAACGCGATGTTCTTCATTTTCTGCAATGGCCGGAGATGGCGCTCCAGATGGGCGAGACCGTTCTCCCCCACCACGTCGCCGATGGCCAGCACGTGATATTCCATCCATGGTTCCTGCCTTTTCGTAAAATCATGCCCGGAGGGTCCGTCGCCGGACCCCGGCGCATGTATCATACTAAAACTGATTAAAACGGTTCAAACCGTTTTATAGCGGGTCGCGCGTTCAGTTTTTATGGGACGCCGAATTGTGCCTTTGCACAATTCGAGCGTGCGCAGCACGCGGGATTCTTGATGAAACGCTTTCATCAAGAATCAGTCTCAGCCTGCTGTTTAGTATACCAAACTTTACAGCGGAAGCAAACTGTTTTTTTCTGTCACACTTTTTACGGATTTGTAATGACAACCCGGTTGGATTCAGGTATGATAAAGGAGAAAAAGGGGGAATGTGTCGTGAAGCGTCTTGCGTGTCTGCTGCTTGCCGCCATGTTGTTGCTGTCCGGCTGCGGAAGTTCATCCGCCGCGACGTCCGGAGAGGATAGGGAGCCGCTGTCCGTGTCCATGGAGGCCGCGCCGGTGATGGGCCGCTCCTATGTGCCCCAGGTGCCCCTGCCGGAGGCGGTGACGCCTATGGACCAGGGCGGGGAGACCAACATCTGGAAGGCGGCGGAGACCACCGACGGCCAGGCGGCACTGTACAATCTGGACAGCGGCACCGGCGCGGTGCTGCTGGAGTGGGACGGCACCCTGGTCATGTTCGACGGCTGGCACTTCCGAACGCCCCAGTCGGTGCCCCCCCGGATGGAGCTTCTGCCCCAGGGCGTCCTGATGGTGGACCTGTACACCGGCTCCGGCACCGGCGTCAGCGTGGAGGAGCTGCATCTCATCGTGAAGGACGAGCACGGCGCCATGACGGACTACGTCCTGCCGCCGTCGCTGTACCAGGACCGGCTGGCCGCCCTGATGACGGCGGAGACCGGCAAGCGCAGCGGCTCCGTGTCCATCGGGAACCTGACGCTGCATCTGCCGGAACAGGAGGCGAAGCTCACCGGCGGTCCCTGCCTGGGAAACATCGTCCGCTATGAGACCGGCAGCGACGGCACGGTGTATCTGTCTCTGGGCATCGGCATGGAGCTGAAGGACCGGGCGGACCCGGTGTACGTGGGCGAGGTGCTATGTCAGGTGGGCTTCGACAACGCCGGTGTCTACACTCTCAGCGGCTTCGCCCTGCGGGAGTGAAGGCTCCCTCCCGACGGCAATACGGAACGGTAAAAAAGTCCTCCGGGTGAATACCCGGAGGACTTTCCTGTTTCCAGATTACTTTGCGTATTCGACTGCGGTGGTCTCTCGGAGGATATGGACCTTGATCTGACCGGGGTATTCCATTTCCTCCTCGATCTTCCGGGCCAGATCGTGGGCCAGAATGACCATCTGATCCTCGGAGATGATCTCGGGCTTCACCATGACCCGGACCTCACGGCCGGCCTGGATGGCGTAGGCCTTGTCCACGCCGTTGAAGGAGGAGGCGATGCCCTCCAGCTGCTCCAGGCGCTTGATATAGTTCTCCAGGTTCTCACGGCGGGCGCCGGGACGGGCGGCGGAGATGGCGTCGGCCGCCTGGACCAGGCAGGCCACGATGGTGCGGGGCTCCACGTCGTTGTGATGGGCCTCGATGGCGTGGATGATCTCCTCTTTCTCCTTGTACTTCCGGGCGAATTCCACGCCCAGGGCCACATGGGTGCCCTCCATCTCATGGTCCACGGCCTTGCCCAGATCGTGGAGCAGGCCGGCCCGCTTGGCGGCCTGGACGTCGGCGCCCAGTTCCGCGGCCATCATGCCGGCGATGTGAGACACCTCGATGGAGTGCTGCAGGACGTTCTGGCCGTAGCTGGTGCGGTAGTGGAGACGGCCCAGCATCTTCACCAGCTCCGGGTGGATGGAGCGGACGCCGGTCTCGAACACGGCCCGCTCGCCCTCGGCCTTGATGGTGGCGTCCACCTCGCGGCGGGCCTTCTCCACCATCTCCTCGATGTGGGTGGGATGGATGCGGCCGTCGGCGATGAGCTTCTCCAGAGCCAGCCGGGCGATCTCCCGGCGAACGGGCTCGAAGCAACTGACGGTGATGGCCTCCGGCGTATCGTCGATGATGAGATCCACGCCGGTGAGGGTCTCGATGGCGCGGATATTGCGGCCTTCCCGGCCGATGATGCGGCCCTTCATCTCGTCATTGGGCAGGGGAACCAC
The DNA here is from genome assembly GCF_052065175.1 of Dysosmobacter sp. HCP28S3_G4. Classification (NCBI taxonomy): domain Bacteria; kingdom Bacillati; phylum Bacillota; class Clostridia; order Eubacteriales; family Oscillospiraceae; genus Dysosmobacter; species Dysosmobacter sp. HCP28S3_G4. The sequence goes on from NZ_JBQHUP010000048.1 coordinate 4,398, forward strand.
ACTGACGGTCATTTCGGCCACCTGGTCAGCGGCGCACCGCTGGATGGCCTGGGTCACGATCTCCCGGGCCCGGGCGTCGCACTCCTCTTTCATGCGGGACTCGATCTCCTTGATCTTGAGAGCGGTCTCGTGGGTCACTTCCGATTCTACCTGGGCGATGAGGTACTTCTTGGCATCCTCGGCGGTAAAGCCGGAGATGCGCTCCAGCATCTCGGTCTGACTGCGCTTGATATTCTGGATCTCCTCATTCTCCCGGTCAATGGCCGCGTGCTTCTGGGCCAGGGACTCCTCTTTCCGTTCGATGGCCTCGGTCTTGCGGTCGATATTTTCCTCTTTCTGCTGCAGCCGGTTCTCCTGACGCTGCAGTTCCGCCCTGCGCTCCTTGACTTCCTTCTCATAATCGCTGCGGTTCTTCAGGATCTCCTCCTTGGCCTCCAGGACCATTTCCTTCTTCCTGGACTCCGCCTCCGCCCGCTTGGCCTCGGCGGCCTTGATGGCCTCGTTGATGATGCGTTTTCCTTCTTCTTCTGCGCTTGAGATTTCCTTTTCTGATACCTTTTTGCGATAGATAATGCCGAGAATGAAGCCAACGATCAGGCCGGCGATGATTCCGATGACGGCTTTGATCAAATTGACTACCTCCTGATTTCTGTTGGGACGCTCCCGATATGGAATGCGGGGGCCGAAGCCCCCTTCAGAAAACGACCGGGGAATACCCCTATATTCCCCGATAAGATTCCTGTTTTAGTTTAATCGCTTACCGTCAAACTGTCAAGATGTTTTCGCCCGGTGCCGGGGAATTCCGGCTGTTTTTTCCACAGTCCTCAGCCGCCCAGGTCGATGTAGGCCGCCGCCGCGTACCCCACGAAGCCGCTGTAGTGGACCACGTACCAGCCCTGCCACTCCCCATACACCCGGACCTGTGCCCCGGCGGGCATCCCCGTCAGGATGGTGCCGGTGGGGGCGGGGTAGCTCCGCAGGTTCAGGGTCCCGTAGCTGATGTCCACGGTGCCGTCCCGGGGCGTCATGGGCCAGATGAAGGGCAGGCCGAAGAACTCCGTCAGAGACAGCACCAGATTCTGGGCGATCTCGTCCATGTGGGTCTCCACCCAGGTAGCGTCGGCGTAGTTGTCGTGGTAGCCGATCTCCAGCAGTACCGCCGGGAACCGGGGCTGGCGCACCTCCCCCAGGGTGGTGGTGGCCTGGGTCCGCACCTGGCCGGGCAGCGGATAGATGTTCTTCAGGTTCTTCACGAAAATGTCCGCCGCCCGCTTTCCCTCGGTGCTGCCGGGATAGTAGAAGGCGATGATGCCCCGGTTCTCGCCGTAATGTCCCTCTCCGGAGGCGTTGGAGTGGAGGGCCAGATAGAAGTCGTAGTACCCGGAATTGGCCTCCCGGATGGAGGACGCCGCCGTCATATCCGGGCGGTTGCGGGTGTACTGGATGCCGTTGGACAGGAGATAGGGCACCATGGCGTCCGCCAGCAGATTCATGTTGTACTCCTCGGAGCCGCTGCCGGTGACGTACTGATTCCACTCCTGGGTGGACGGGCTGAGATAGATGATGGGCATGAGACGCTCCCCCTTCAAGAAAAGTCTGTGATCTCATTTCTATTTATATGGCAATCCCGTTAAAAGTGTGCTAGAATTTTTATGATACACATTTCGAACAGGAGAGGAAACCACGTATGAAAGCAGAGCGCACGTATCCGAAATACACCGTCACGCCCAAGGCCGAGGCGGCCATTCTCCAGGGCCACCCCTGGGTCTACGGTGAGGAGGTCCTCCAGACGGAGGGGCTGACCCTCAACGGCGGACTTGTGGACGTTATTAGTCGAAAAGGCCGATATCTTGGCACAGGACTGCTGTCGGAGCAGTCCAAGATCCGGGTGCGGCTGATCTCCCGCAACGCCAACGACCGCTTTGACGAGGCCTTCTGGGAGCGGAAGCTCCGGTGGGCCTGGGAGTACCGGAAGGCGGTCCTGCGGCCCGGGGACCTGACCTGCTGCCGGATCATCTTCGGCGAGGCGGACGCCTTCCCGGGGCTGACGGTGGACCGGTTCAACGATCTGCTGGTGGTACAGGTGCTGTCCATCGGCATGGAGGTGCGGAAGGACTTTCTGATCCCCGCCCTGGTCCGCATCCTCCGGGAGGACGGCCAGACCATCTCCGGCGTCTTTGAGCGCAACGACGAGGCCCTCCGGGAGAAGGAGGGCCTGGAGCAGGGCAAGGGCTGGTTCCCCCTCTCCGGCGAGGAGCCGCCGGCCTCGGCGGTGACGGAGATCACGGAGAACGGCGTGAAGTATCTGGTGGACGTGGAGAACGGCCAGAAGACCGGCTTCTTCCTGGACCAGAAGTTCAACCGGCAGGCGGTGGCCCGTCTGGCCAAGGGGCGGACGGTGCTGGACTGCTTCACCCACACCGGCTCCTTCGCCCTCAACGCCGCCATGGGCGGGGCGGCCCACGTCACCGCCGTGGACGTGTCCCAGTCCGCTGTGGAGATGGCCCGGGCCAACGTGGAGCGCAACGGCCTCACCGGCGTGGTGGACTGCGTGTGCGCCAACGTCTTCGATCTGCTGCCGTCTCTGGAGAAGGAGCCGGCGAAATACGACTTCATCATCCTGGACCCGCCGGCCTTCACCAAGTCCCGCCGGACGGTGCGCAACGCCATGAGCGGCTACAAGGAGATCAACTACCGGGCCATGAAGCTGCTGCCCCGGGGCGGCTATCTGGCCACCTGCTCCTGCTCCCACTTCGCCACGGAGGAGAAGTTCGTGGAGATGCTCCACGACGCCGCCCGGGACGCCGGGGTGCAGCTGCGGCAGATCGAGGCCCGGCAGCAGTCCTGCGACCACCCCATCCTCTGGGGCGTGGAGGAGACTAATTATCTGAAGTTCTATCTGTTCCAGGTGGTATGACTTCGTCCGAATGCAAGCATTCGGACGAGGGGGATTGCCGGGAACCTCCGCGCTCGTCAGGGCAAGCTGCGCTCCATTCAGAAGGCCCTGCGTGAGAAGGCCTTCTGAACGCCGCTCCGCTGCCCTTCCTCTCCCCACCGCAACCGCTCCGCTGGGTTGCGGCGGGGGACCCCGAAAGACCTCGCCCTCCGGGCTTCAGGGGTCGCACACTCCGGTTCCCTGAGAGGAATTTTTTCCGCCGCCGCAGCGTTAAGAAAACATGCCGGTGGCATGTTTTCAGCGTAGGCCGCAGCGGCTATGCCGCGAGGAGAGGCACTCAGTGTCGCCGGAAAAAATGATTCGGCCATTTCGCCGGCTCCGGCCGGCGAAACCGGAGGGGGCTTCCAGAACACCGTCGCGGCATTGCGATTTCCGGGTGCTTCGCACCCGCCAATCGCGCCGCTTCCTCGAAACAGCCTCGCTTTTTCCGCCGCTGGCGGCGCTTCGGCTGTTTCCCCCTCAGGACTCCCCTGGAACGCCTGCGCTTCGCTGGGCGGGACGGGGGCCGTCGCCTGCGGGCGGCGCTCGTTCCCGCTCCGCGGGAACATCGCGTGCGGGAACAGCGCGGCGGGAACACCTTTAACAACACTTTCATGAAGAGACAAGGAGCATCAGCATCTATGGATCAGCAGGTACAGCAGCAGGACGCAAAATATCACCAGATGACGGAGGAACCGGTGGGACGGCTCATCCGGCGTCTGGCGGTGCCCTGCATCATCAGCATGATGATCACCGCCTTCTACAACCTGGCGGACACCTTCTTCGTGGGCCAGATGCACAGCAACGCCGCCACCGGCGCCGTGGGCGTGGCCTTTTCCCTGATGGCCATTATCCAGGCCATCGGCTTTTTCTTCGGACACGGCGCCGGGAACTACGTCTCCCGGGAGCTGGGCCGTCAGAACCGGGACGGCGCCGAGAAGATGGCCGCCAACGGCTTCTTCCTGGCCCTGCTGGCCGGGACGGCGGTGCTGCTCCTGGGCCAGCTCTTCCTGACGCCCCTGACCCGGCTGCTGGGCTCCACGGAGACCATCCTCCCCTACGCCAGAAGCTATCTGCGCATCATCCTCATCGGCGCCCCCTGGATGACCGCCTCCCTGGTGCTGAACAATCTGCTCCGGTTCCAGGGCAGCGCCGTCTACGGCATGGTGGGCATCACCGTGGGCGCCGTGCTGAACATTGCCCTGGACCCCCTGCTGATCTTCGGCCTGGGACTGGGCGTCTCCGGCGCGGCCATCGCCACCATCTTCAGCCAGTTCGTCAGCTTCTGCGTGCTGCTGATCCAGTGCGCCCGGGGCGGGAATCTCCGCATCCGCCTCTCCCGGTTCCACCCCACCCCGGTCTATGTCACCGAAATCGTCCGGGGCGGCCTGCCCTCCCTGGCCCGGCAGGGCCTGGGCTCCATCGGCGCCATTGTTCTGAATCACGCCGCCGGAAATTACGGCGATGCCGCCATCGCCGCCATGACCGTGGTGAACCGGATCATGCAGACCGCGGGCTCCGCCCTCATCGGCTTCGGCCAGGGCTTCCAGCCGGTGTGCGGCTTCAACTACGGCGCCGGACTGTGGCACCGGGTCCGGGAGGGCTTCTGGTACTGCGTCCGGACCAGCGCCGTGTTCCTGGTGATCCTGGCCTGTGTGGGCAGTGCCTTCGCCCCCCAGCTCATCTCCCTGTTCCGGGACGATCCGGACGTCATCCGCTTCGGCACCCTGGCCATGCGGCTCCAGTGTCTCACCTTCCCCCTGTCCGCCTGGATCGTGGCCAGCAACATGATGCTCCAGACCATCAACCGCACCGCCCCCGCCACCTTCCTGGCCATGGGCCGTCAGGGCATCTTCCTGGTGCCCGCCCTGCTGCTCCTGACGCCGGTGCTGGGGATGCTGGGCGTCCAGGCGGCGCAGCCCATCGCGGATGTGCTGACCTTCGCCGCCGCCATACCCCTGCAGCTCATAGCCCTGCGGTTCCTGAAGGCCGGGCCGAAGAAGGACTGAGCCCGGTTCCAAACGCGCCCCCCGTCTGCGGGACCACTCCCATATCGTACGAAAAAGCAGGAGGCTTCCGCCTCCTGCTTTCAGCTTGTCGAAAAACCCTGCCTGAAGGAAAAGAGTCCTTTTTTGCAGGGGGAGTACGAGGGGGCGGGAGCCCCCTCGTATTGGATCGAATGCCTGCAAAAAGCCTGTGTCAGCAGGCGTTTGCGCCGCGCAGCGGCAGCTTTTCGGCCCGATGCGCGGGCAGAAAAGCGAGGCATTGTGAAGGCTGTCGAAAAAGTCCATGGGACTTTTTCGACAGCCTGAAAGCAGGAGGCTTCCGCCTCCTGCTTTTCGCTGTGTTCCGGTCTTACTGCTTCACTTCGACGGCCCGGACGATGCCGCTGTCGTCCACGAACAGATCGCACCTGGCGGCGAAGGCGTGGGCCTGCTGCAGGGTGATCCAGGTCTTGGTGGAGGCGTTGTAGCACGCCACGTTGGCGGAGACGGTATAGGACCGTCCGCCGGTATTGACGGTGCTCTCGCCCACCCAGGCGGAGTTGGGCACGCCCGCCACCTTGGTCAGCTTCTCCGCGCCGGTGAGACGGCTGCGGTCGCTGTTCAGCGTGGCCTTCACGTAGTCGCCGGTCTTCACAGGGTAGTTGGACCGGTAGGGGCCGTAGCTGCCGCCGTTGTTCTCCACGGAGATGAAGTTCCGGCCGTCCTTCTTCTCGTAGTGGCCGTTGGTGCCGTCGATGGGCGGCTCATCCTCGTGGCCGGGATCCGGCACCCATTCCTCCACGTCCTCGCTGTAGGCGCCGATCCGGCCGTAGATGTACTCGGTAATGGCGCTGCGGTCGCCCAGCACTACGATGTCCACCTTGCCCGCCCAGTTGGCCCGGGCATAGCGGACCTGATTCTCCGAGATGACGGCGCTGCTGAGCTGGGACAGGCTCACCGCCTCCAGGCCGTTGGTGCCTCTCTGGAAGATGACGGCGTTTTCCGCCAGCTCCCGGCTGCCCACCTTTCTGTTCGCCACATCCAGATTGCCGGACACGCCGCCGGTGAGGGCGGTCAGGGAGAGCTGTCCCTTCTTGGCGGAGGCCACCTTCACCAGCTGGCCCTCCAGCTGGGCGGTGCCGCCGGACACAGTGCCGGAGACCTTCAGTCCGCACAGCAGTTCCACGGAGCCGGAGCGGACGATGCCCACGGCGTTGCCCTGGGGCGAGCCGCTGACCGCCTGGACGGCGCCAGCCACCTGATTGTCCTCCGTCAGCAGCAGGGTGATGGAGCTGCCCAGCTTCAGGTCCTTCAGCATCCCATGGGCGGAGGGCAGGACGCTGAACTCATGGCCCATGAGGGTCAGCTTCGTGGGGGCGTCGGGGTTGGGGTAGCAGTCCTCGTAGATACCGGTGAGCCGCACGTCGCACACCCGCAGGGTGTTGGTGGCGGCAGACCAGGTGGCCACGTCGTAGGGCCGCAGGTCCCCGGCGGAGGCAGCGGCGCCGTTCTTGAGGATCTTGTACTTCGTGACGCCGCCGGTGAGGGCGTCGAAGCCCGCCGTGGAGCCCTTTTCATAGACCACGATGGCCTGATCCGCGGCCATGCCGCCGGCGAACACGTATTCCACGCCGCCGGAGGCGCCCAGATACAGCGTCACGGAGGTGCCCGCGGTCAGCCAGGAATAGACCTGCTCCCAGGTGCTCTCCTCGCCGTTGTAGTAGATGGCGGTATCGCTCTCCATGGCGTAGGTCACGCCCTGGGTGTCGGTGAGACGCTTCTGCTCTGCCTTGGCCACCACTGTCATCCGGGTGCTGCCCACGGCGTCGGGGACGAAGGTCATGACCTTGCCGTCCTTGTTCAGCAGCAGCGTGCCCATGCGGCCGTTCAGCAGGCCGCCGGAGGTCTTGTTGGCCATGCGGTAGGTGGAGCCATTGCCCACCTGCATCCCCGTGTCGGTGCCGTCTCCGGCGGAGGCAGAGGAGGACACCAGCATGGTGTGCTCCACGATGCTGGCGGCGATGGAGGCGGCGTAGGCGGTCTCGTCCTTCTTCTCGCACCGCAGCAGGTTCACGAACAGCCGTGCCGCCTGGCCCCGGTTCAGCGCCGCGCCGCCGGACAGAGAGAGGCCGTCGGTGAGGCCGATGACCGCCGCCTGGGCCAGATATCCGTCGGGCCACACGGCGCCCACGTCCTCGTCCTTGTAGTCCAGCAATCGCATGAGGATGGTCACTGCCTGGCCCGCCGTCACGGTGGCCTCGGGGTGGAACTGTCCGTCGGCGAAGCCCAGGATGATGCCCTTCCCCTTGGAGGCCAGATTGATGTAGGACGACGCCCAATGGCCGGGCTTCACATCCGGGAAGACGGTGACGGCGCGGTACTTCCCCAGCTCCGCCGAGGCGTTCATGGCATAGACCGCCATCTTGCAGAACTGGGCCCGGGTCAGGGTCGCGTTGGGCCGGAAGCTGCCGTCGGCGTAGCCGTCCAGCACTCCCAGGAGCCGCAGGCACTCCACGTCCGCGGCCATTTCGCTGTCCGTCACGTCGGAGAACGGGGCGGTCCCGGCGGCGCCGGCGGGCACCGCCAGCAGCGACGCCGTCAGGTATACCGCCAGGATCAGGCTGAAAATTCGTTTCTTCATAGTCGGTTCCTCTCTCATTGCAGGCTGCTGTGGTTTGGGGTCCCTCGCGGGACTGGCTTTTTTGGTCCCCCCTCCCCGGGGGATGGGATGTGCGCCCCGTCGGGGCGCGGGAAAATCGGCGAAGGCCGATGGCTTCAAAACCCCCTTTCTCTTTTCGGTTGCGCCGAAAAGAGAAAGCGCCTTTTGATGGTGTCAAGAGAAAAGACGCTGGCGGCGGCATTTCAAACTTCGTTTGAAACGCCTTTTTCCGCCTGTTACGGGGGTTTGGCCTGGTGGAAACCTGCGGGCTTTTGCCCACTCAACTGAATATGGCAGCTGCGAAAGCTGTGGGAATTCAGGGATGCTCTGCCGTTCTCTTTTCGCTGCCGCACCCTGGCAGTTGCGGACAATTGGCGGGAGGGGTGCTCCCGGATGCACCCTGCTTCTGTTTTGCTGCCGCAGTCCGGTGGTTGCGGGAGACTGGCAAAGACACTTCCGGAGGCTTCCGCGAATGCCAGGGTGCGGCAGCGAAAAGAGAACGGCGGTGTATCCGGGTGGGACCCGGAGTTCCGTTGGCGTCAAGGGCAGACACAGAAGGCACAGCCCGCAAATCACAGCCAGACTAAAACCCCCGTAACAGGCGCTGCGAGCGTTCCGGACGAAGTCCGGAATGCCGCCGCCCAAGCCTTTTTCTCTTACACCATCAAAAGGCGCATTCTCTTTTTCCTCGGAAAAAGAGAATGGGGGTTTTGAAGCTGCCGGGCTTCCCCGGCACCCCCGTTCTAACGGGAAAAAGGTTTTCCCCCGCGGCGGAGCCGCAAAGCCTGCGGCCTTCGCCGCACCATCCCGCGCCCGGGACGGGCGCACATCCAGTTCCCCGCAAGGGGAAAACCCTCTCTCCCCCGCAGGGGGTACCCTGCCAATTTATTCCGCTCTTAGCGCCTCCACCGGCTGGAGCCGGGACGCCTTGGCCGCCGGGTAGATGCCGAACAGCACGCCCAGGGCCACCGACAGCGCGAAGGCCCCCAGAGTGATCCCCGGCGACGGCCAGATGTCCATCTGCACCAGGAATTTTCCGGCGATGCGGGTTCCCACGGTGCCGATGGCGATGCCGATGATGCCGCCGATGCCGCAGAGCATGGCCGCCTCGATCAGAAACTGTGTCACGATGCTGCTGCGCTGGGCGCCGATGGCCCGGCGGATGCCGATCTCCCGGGTCCGCTCCGTCACCGTCACCAGCATGATGTTCATGATGCCGATGCCGCCCACCAGCAGGCTGATGGCGGCGATGCCGCCTAAAATCAGGCTCATTTGCGTGGCCCATTCGGTGCTGGACTGCTGCCACTGGTTGTTGTCCTCCACGTAGCCCCAGCCCCGCTCGCCGTTCTGGCCCACCAGGCCCGTCAGATAGGCGCTGATGCGGGAGGTGGCCTCCACGGCAGCCTCGGCGCTCTTGGCCTTCACGCTGAACTCCTGGATCTGGGTGTCCGGTGACAGCATGCGGCTGACGGTATAGGGAAAGACGATGACGTTGTCCTGGGACCAGCCGCTGTCCGGGTCCTTCTCCCGGTAGACCCCCACCACGGTGAAGGGCAGGCCGTTGACGGACAGGCGCTTGCCCACCGGGTCCGCGTAGCCGAAGAAGTTCCGGGCCGCCCGGGCCCCCAGGACGCACACCTGATTGTACTTCTCAATGTCCAGGAAGCTGAGATCCCGGCCCTTTTCGATCTGAAAGTTGTTGCAGACGGAGTACTGGTCGCTGCCCAGATACAGGTCCGGCGGCAGCTCCATGACCCCGCCGTCTCCCCCGCCGTTCGAGTAGTTCTCCTGGTTCTTCTGCATGGCCTTGCTGCTCTTGACGCCGTAGACCACGTTGATGTCCCCCCACAGCTGGGCGTTGGGGGTGACGCCGTCCACGTAGTCGCTGAGCTGCTGGCAGTAGGCGTACAGGTCCTCGAACACGTCCTGGCCGTTGTACAGCCAGGCGGACACGGTGATCTTGTTGGTACCCATGGCCTCGAACTGCTTCAGGGTCTGCTGGTTGGCGCCGTTGATGGTGGACACGATGACCATGACGGAGGCGATGCCGATGATGATGCCCAGCATGGTCAGCACAGACCGTCCCTTTTTCCCCAGGATGGATTTGATGGCCATTTTCACGGCCTGCCGGATATTCACAGCCAATCCACCTCCTGTAAGCGGTCCTCCACGATCTTTCCGTCCGTCAGACGGACGCAGCGGCGGGCCATGGCGGCGATGCCGTTGTCGTGGGTGATGAGGATGACGGTGCTGCCCTCCCGGTTCAGCTGCTGGAGGAACTCCAGCACCTCATGGCCGGTGTGGGAATCCAATGCGCCGGTGGGCTCGTCGGCCATGATGATGGGTGGATGGGCGGCAATGGCCCGGGCGATGGCCACCCGCTGCTGCTGGCCGCCGGACATCTCCGTGGGCTTGTGCTTCTGACGGCCCGCCAGCCCCACCTTTTCCAGCGCCTCCTCCGCCAGCTCCCGGCGGCGCTCCGCGCCGATGCCCTGATAGATCAGGGGCAGCTCCACGTTTTCAAACACGTTCAGGCTCTGGATCAGGTTGTACTGCTGGAAGATGAAGCCGATCTGCTTGTTGCGGATGTGGCTCAGCTCCCGGTCCGTCAGCTCCCGGACGTCCACGCCGTCCAGGAAGTAGTCCCCCCGGGTGGGGATGTCCAGACAGCCCAGCACGTTCATCATGGTGGACTTGCCGGAGCCGGACTGGCCCACGATGGCCACGAACTCCCCCCGGTCCACGTCCAGGCTGACGCCGTCCAGGGCGCGGACCTCGCTCTCCAGTCCCTCGCCGTAAATTTTATAGACGTCTCGCAGTTGTATCAGCATGGCGTCACCTTACATGTAGGAGCTCTGGGTCTGGACGGCGGTGAACACCACGTCGCCCTCCTGGACGCCGGACCGGATCTCCACGTTGAAGTCGTCGGCGATACCGATCTCCACCGGCACCGGCCAGTAGCCGCTCTCCGGCACGCCGTCCACGGTCATGCTCAGATCGATGGCGTTCTCCGGACGGTCGTCGCTCTGGACGAACACCACGTCGGCACTGGAGCCGTCGTCCAGCTGGACGGACTTCACGCACTGGATGGGCAGCACCAGACAGTTGTCGTTCTGGCTGGCCACCAGGGAGTAGTTGATGTAGCTGCCGGTCATGAGGGTGCCGTCGTAGTTATCCACGGAGATGGTCATGGGATAGCTGGCCACGCCGTTCTCCGCCTTGGAGTTCAGGCTGACGGACTCCACCACGCCCTGGAACATGCTGCCCCACTGGTCGATGTCCACCATCATCCCCGCCTTCACGTAGGAGATGTGGCGCTCGTCCACGTCGGCGTCGATCATGATGGTGGAGGTGTCGGCGATGGTGATGACCGCCGTGTTGGCCTGCACCTCGTCCCCCGTCTGGATGGCCAGGCCCATGACGGTGCCGTCGATGGGGGCCAGGGCGGAGCAGTTGTCCAGATTCTTCTGTGCCTCCTCCAGGCTCTGCTGTGCCTCCTCCAGGCTCTGCTGAAGGTCAAAGATCTCGTTCTCGCTGTCCTCGCCGTCGATGCGCAGCACCACCTGGCCTGCCCGTACCTGGAGATAGTCCACCAGATCGCTGGAGATGACGGTGCCGGACACAGTGGATTTCAGATCGCCGGTGCGGTAGTAGTCCAGCACCCCGGCCTCGTAGGGGTAGATGGTCTCCCCGTCCACCGTCACGGAGGCGGAGGCCGCCATGTCCTTGGTCAGTGTGCCGCCGTTGTCCACCAGAATGTCCGCCTCAAAGAGCTGGGACCCCTCCGGGGTGATGCGGTTCACCATGTTCACCTTCTCCACCGTGCCGGTGAGAACGGACATCAGCGCCGGGATGGACACCTCCACCTTTTGTCCGGCATGGATCTTCCCGGCGTAGGCGTAGCTGTAATACTGCTGGAGCCGCATCCGGGTGTCGTCGGACAGGGTTGCCACTTTCTCGCCCTTGGAGATCTCGTCGCCGGGGTTCAGCTTCACTACGTCCGTCAGCTTTCCGGCGTAGGACGGGGCCAGATTCAAGCCCGCGATGTCCTTCTCCAGCGCCCGGAGCTGCTTCTCGTAGCCCTCCACGTTGCTCTTGGCCTTGGTGACGGCGTCGGACGCCGCCTGAGAGTCGATGACGTACAGCGGGTCCCCGGCGCTCACCTGCTGGCCCTCGGTGACGAAGACCTCACTGACGGTTCCGGCGGTGGCGACGGTGATGGTCTGGCTGTTCCTGGCCCGGGTGAGGCCGCTGCCCTCCACGGTGGAGGTGATGCCGCCCCACTGGACCTCGTTGGTGACCACGGTGCTCTCCGTCTCACCGCCCCGGCCCAGAAATTTCACCAATCCCGCGCCCACGGCGATCACCGCCGCCAGGGCGATGATCCGCCGGACGAGTCTTCTCCGCTTTTTGCTGTTCTTCGGCTTTTTCGCCTGTTCCGCGCCTCCGCCGCCGTAGGTCACTTTCTCCGGCGTGGTCTGTTCCTGCACCAGTTCCTGCACTTCCGCCATGGTCGTTCTCCTTTTTATATGAATTCTTAATAAAACGGTTTATCCGTTTTATCGGGGCCACAGAATGTGGCCCGGCGGCGTAGCCGCAAGAATGTTGTCAATACTTTTCTTGGCGCTATGGGCGCAGCGGCGTGTAACGCCGCAATAAAAAGGTTTTTCAAGCCTTTTTATCAAGAAACAGTATTACCCGCCCGGCCACGGAATGGGCCGGATGCTTCCTGACTGTATGAATGAGCGTAGTACACTTGCAGGAGAAAAACAACAACAAAACAGTAACAGTTTTTCAGCCGCGTTTTTCGCCGGAAAGTTCCGCAAAACGGCAGAAAGTCCCGTGCGCAGGCACGGGACTTTCGCTTTCAACAGGTCATTTACGCGGCGATGGCGGTCTCCTTCTTGGAAGCGATCTTCTGGAAGACGATGACGCCGATGATCAGCACCAGGCCGATGACGTCGGAGGTCAGGCCCGGATACATCAGGGTCAGGCCGCCCAGGATGATGACCAGACGGATGATGGGATTCATCTTCTTGTACAGGAAGCCGCTGAGACCGGCGGCGACGCCGAAGATGCCCATGACGGAGGTGATGCAGATCTGCACCACGTCCAGGGCGGTGGCTTCCACGAACAGCATGGCCGGGTTCATGCAGAACATGTACGGCACGATGAATGCCGCGATGGCCAGCCGCGTGGCGTTGAACGCCGTCTTCATGGGGTTGGACTTGGCGATGGCGGCGCCGGCGTAGGCGGCCAGGGCCACGGGCGGGGTGATGTCGGCCACGATGCCGAAGTAGAAGCAGAAGAAGTGGGCGCACACGGGGTTGAAGCCCATCTGGATCAGGATGGGAGCGCAGGTGGACGCCATGATGCAGTAGTTGGCGGTGGTGGGCACGCCCATGCCCAGCACGATGCAGCACAGCATGGTCAGCACCAGGGCGATGAAAGGAATGCCCATGGAGGCGGTCATGATGCCGGACAGCAGCTTGGAGGCCAGGCCGGTGACGGTGATGCAGCCGGCGATGCAGCCTGCCATGGAGCAGGCCACGGCCACGGTGATGGTGCCCTTGCCGCCAGCTTCCAGAGCGTCCAGGATCTTGGTGAAGGTGATGCGGTCATCCTTGTTGATGATGCCCACGGCGATGGCCACCAGAATGGCCACGGCGGCGGCGAACTGCATGGTGCGGGTATTGGTGGAGACGATCCACACCAGCACCACCAGGGGCAGCAGCAGATAGATCTTTTTGATGAGGTTGCCGAACTTGGGCAGCTCCTCCTTGGGGATGCCCTTCAGGCCCAGCTTCCTGGCCTCCAGATGGACGGCCACGTAGATGCCGGTGAAGTACAGCACGGCGGGCAGGATGGCCTTCAGGGCCACCTGGGCGTAGGGGATGCCCATGTACTCGGCCATCAGGAACGCCGCGGCGCCCATGATGGGGGGCATGATCTGCCCGCCGGTGGAGGAGGCCGCCTCAACGGCGCCTGCGAACTCGCCGTGATAGCCGGTCTTCTTCATCATGGGGATGGTGACGGAGCCGGTGGTGACGGTGTTGCCCACGGAGGAGCCGGACACCATGCCGCACAGGGCGGAGGACACCACGGCCACCTTGGCGGGACCGCCGGAGGTGGAGCCGCACAGGGAGTTGGCCAGGTCGATGAAGAACGCGGAGATGCCGGTGCGCTCCAGGAACGCGCCGAAGATGATGAACACCACGATGTACTTGGCGCAGACGTTGATGGGCGTGGAGCGGACGCCGGACTCGCTGTAGAACAGGGCGTACATCACGGAGCGGAACATCTTGAAGATGTCCGGGTTCCGGCTGTAGATATTGAAAAAGGCGTAGAGGATCAGCACGCCGGCCACGCACAGGATGGGCACGCCCACGCTGCGGCGGCACAGTTCAAAGATGGACAGCAATGCGATGATGGCCAACACCACCAGGAAGGTGTCGATCTTCTTGGACATCTTGATGATCTCCTGGGCGTGGGACGCGTACCAGAAGAAGGGGAAGGCGCCCATGGCCATGAGCACGATGTCGTACCAGGGAAGGGAGTTGACCTTGACGTTGCCCTTCCGCATGGGATAGGTCAGATAGCCCATGATGATGATGAGGCCCAGGAACATATTCAGCCGGATCTCCGGCATGGCCTTGCTGAACAGGGTGGTCCAGATGCAGTAGACGGAAAACGCGATCATGATCCAGCGGATGACCAGCTTGGGCGTCCCTTCCCAGATACGGACGTTGGACTCGCGGTCATACTTCTTCATCATGGCTTCCACGTCTTCGGCGGTGCCTACATCCAGGGAATCGTCCACCACCGGCGCGGCCTGCGTCTGTTTGTTCTCCGCAGGATCTTCGTTTTTCTTGAACAGAGCCATAAATTTCCTCCTCACTTATACTTTGCGCCTGAGCGATCTGATCCGGTCTCGTTTACAGGAGCGCAGACGGAAGCAGATCACATGGCTCAGAATCCGGGGAGAGGGGGGGGGGGGGGGTCCCCTGCGGCCCCCCCCCCGCGCCCGTGTAAAAAATAATAAAATTACATAATTAAATTTTTGGGTTCGGGTTAAAAAAA